>JAYZBJ010000001.1:0-10559 GCA_036338795.1 Pseudomonadota bacterium
AAACCTTGATGCCTTCGCGCACAGCCTGGTCTTCCAGGACGTTTGTGGCGACATAATCTACGCCGAGATAGTCCAGCACCTGCACAACGACGGAGGAGAAGCCGCACTGCGGGAAGGTCGGTGTGCCTTTCATGAAGAGCAGCACATCATTGCCTTTGACGGCCTGGTCGATGGATTTCTGGACGTCGTCGCTCATGTCGGGTCTCCAAATGGATCAGTCTGCACAGAATGTGTGGCGGGGCGGGCGCTGCTTCAAGGCCCGCGCCTGCGCCGGGGCTGCAGCCTAGTCCTTAACTTCTTTCATGATCTGCTCGCGCGCAACGGCTGTCAGTTCAGCCATGTGCTCGCGGATGCGGGCGTCGGAGCGGTCAATGCCGGCCTTGTCGAAATCGCCGCGGACCTTACGGAACACGTCTTCGTCGCCCGGCTCTTCCAGGTCGGACATGACGACCGTCTTGGCGTAGGCTTCCGCTTCTGCACCGGATAGGTTCATCAGATCTGCCGCCCAGAGGCCGAGCAGCTTGTTGCGGCGGTTGTTGACCTTGAATTGCAGCGCGGAGTCGTGGGCGAATTTCGCCTCTTCTGCGCGCTCGCGATCGTCGAAAGTGCTCATTCGGCAAGCCTTCCTGTCTTAGTGGCTCTGTGGATGTTTCGCCGGGGGTATAGTTCGACGAATGCCTCAAGCGCAAGACTGCCACGCCGCTGCAGGCGTGGGCAAGCACATTGGCGCTGAATCATCATTTGGCTCAGGCCCGGCTTCGGAGTAACACTCCAGACTTGATTCCGAAGGGCGGTTCCGGGTCCGGGCAGCACCGCCTTCCTTCTTTTGGGGGAGACTCGCCATGACGCGTCGGCGCATGATCTATGAGGGCAAGGCCAAGATCCTTTATGAAGGACCTGAGCCGGGAACGCTTATCCAGTACTTCAAGGATGACGCGACCGCCTTCAACGCGGAAAAACGCGCCGTTCTCGACGGCAAGGGCGTGCTGAACAATCGCATCAGCGAGTTCATGATGACCCGTCTCGGCGCCGTTGGCATCCCGAACCACTTCATCAAGCGCCTTAACATGCGTGAGCAGCTGATCCGCAAGGTCGAGATCATTCCGCTTGAAGTCATCGTCCGCAACGTCGCTGCGGGCTCCATGTCCAAGCGTCTCGGCATCACCGAAGGCGAAACGCTGCCACGTGCCATTGTCGAGTTCTGCTACAAGAAGGACGAGCTGGGCGATCCGCTGGTCTCCGAAGAGCATATTGCTGCTTTTGGCTGGGCCAGCCCGCAGGAGCTGGATGACATGATTTCCCTCTCCCTGCGCGTGAACGACTTCATGTCGGGCCTGTTTGCCGCTGTCGGGATCCGCCTTGTCGACTTCAAACTCGAATTTGGCCGTCACTTCGAAGGTGACATGGTGCGCACCATCCTCGCTGACGAGATCAGCCCGGATAGCTGCCGCCTCTGGGACCTTGAGACGAACGAAAAGCTCGACAAGGACCGGTTCCGTCGTGACCTGGGCGGTGTGACCGAGGCATATGCCGAAGTCGCGCGCCGTCTTGGCATCATCAAGGAGTCCACCTCGGGCGGCGAAGTCGTGGATTTCACCCCGTCAGGGAAATAGTCAGAACGCCGCCGACTGCCGGTGCAATTGCGGCAGGCATTGCGTTTCAATCGTCAGACAAATCGGCTAAACGGATCGCCGACTCGCAAGTGCTGGAGACTTCACCATGAAAGCCATTGTCCATGTCGGCCTGAAACCCGGTGTGCTTGACCCACAGGGCAAGGCGGTTGCCGATACGCTCGGCCGGATGGGCTATTATGAGGTGAAGGGCGCGCGCATCGGCAAGGTCATCGAGCTTGACCTCGACGGCGTCGAAGCCGGCGCAGAAGACGCCCGCGTCAAGGAAATGTGCGAGAAGCTCCTCGCCAACACCGTCATCGAATCCTACCGCTACGAACTGGTCGACTAGGGCAGCCTAAACGGCCAATTCCTTCAGGCTGTCGTCGTTCGAGCCTCAACACAGTTTAGACAGACGCCACCACTTTGCGACTTGACGATCGGCGTGGGAATCTGTCGAGCTTGTGTCTACTTGTGCGGGACGACAGGAAGATAGGGGAACAGGATGACCGTTCTTAAGTTGTGGCGAACAGTTCTGCTCGGTTCATTTTTCGGGTTTTTCTGTCTCATTTCATACGCCGAGCTCAACGCGGCTGAACGGGAAACCGTCCGCTCGGTTGAGAGTTCGCTTGCGCGCGCCGAGGTCAGGGGCAAATCCGTTTGCAGATACTATTCGAAAGACTCATTTTGCCGGTCTACCAGGGCGATGGAAGCCTATCTGGAGCAGGAAGTTGGATCGCTGCAACAATGGTTCGCGTCCTCTGGTGTCGGCATAACGCAGGCGATGAAAGACAGGGGCGGCTATGCCGACTGGAAGGCAAATGTTCTTCCGCTCGTTAGGACGTACAATGAGCTGCTCAGCGATGCATGGCTAAACGCCAATATGAGCGACAAAGGCCCAAGACTGAAAGTTGACTCCTATCAGGCGCAAATGGGCGCGCAGGTTCTCCCTGCAATATTGCAAGAGTTTCCTGACGAGTTGGTCACGGACTTTTTTGCGGAACATGGGCAGCCCTCAAGCGATGCCGACGAGGAATTTTTTGCTTGGGTCAGGAATAAGTTCGGCGCACCGCAGGAATTAGTCATTCCCGACGTCGTTACAGCCAGACTCCGCGAGCGATCAGCATCAACGCTTGCAGATGCGCCTCTCTCGGAAAGGTCCTTAGCAGCCTTGAGCGCAGCTGCGAACAAAGCAGTATCGAGGGCACGGCAGCAATCGGGATGCATCAGGACGACATCTCTGTGCAGGGATGGCGATACACAAGCGTCAGTTCTTCGGACGGTCGAACAGGAATTCCAGACTGTGACACTGCCGATATACCACGCGACGCTCGACTATGCGCAACGCGCCTTGCAACAAGCTAGTGGCAATGAAGAGATGACGGAAGACTGGCTCAAGCGCGTCGCGCCGTCACTCAAGCAACAGCTTAATGCGCTTGAACTGATCCATGATGCGTTACCCGAGGGTGCCTTGAGGTCGGCACACGCGCGGCAGCTGTCAGCCTTTGAGCGCGAACAAGGGCCTCGCATGGCTGACATCTACGGGACGAACGTCATTGAGGAATTTCGCCAGTCAGACATGTTCGTCCGTTACGGACCGCAGTCACTGGTTGAGGAGCTAAACAAAAAGATCTCATGGGCGGTATGCTCATGCAGCCTCTCAATTTCACCGGACGCGGCGATTGCCACCGAAATTCAAAGCGTTCGTGGCGAACACGCCGAGCGTTACGCAGACTATGTGGAAGCCCGCGCTGATGCAGCTGAGAGTGCATCCGTTGCAGCGCGTGAACGTGAGCGTATTGCGGCCGCGCAAAGATCCAGGGAGGCCGCCGCGCAACGTGAGAAAGACCAGAGAGAAGCCGAGGCCCGGGCGGCATGGGCGGCCTCAGGACAGAAAACGCCGGTTCTTTTTTTTGGGATACGCTTCAATGAGACGTCCAAGTCTGAAGCAACAAGAATCTTTGCAGATTATGTGAGCAAGGTCGCTCAGGGACGGTTGATTAATCCAAGCGGCAAGATCGGCCAGCATTCATCCGTCTCAAGAAGCGGCAAGCTCGAGCTCACTTGCTGGAATTATTACACCTATGAGACGAGCATTAAGACATCATGTCTCTATTTCCAGAACGGTGTCGCGGTAGGCGGTCGCTTCAATATGGACGGAGGGACCTGCTCGAATTGCAATCATCCAAACCTTCCTGATCTTTCGGGACTCGATTTTTTGAAAAGCCAAGGCTTTGAGGCAACCGAATCCTACGGTCCCGATGATCTCGGTTTCCCGGCTACGACCGCATCTTTCGAGCTCAATGAGATGACGATGAACTGGAACAGAGCCCTGACGTTTACGCAAACTGTCGGAGTGTCCAACACCTACATGAATATCTTGTCTGCCAGCATTTGCATTTATCCCACAGAACTTGAAGGCGAGTTTGTGACGAGGGGCGAGCGTTGCATCTTCCGACCATAGCGGCGCAATTCACGTTGGGTCGCTACGAATTAAACTAGTCGAGTAGCGGATGAACTGGCTAATCTCCGATGACGAGGAGGACGCCATGATCAAACTCACCTTCTGCCTGAAACGACTGCCGGGCCTGTCGCGCGAGGAGTTCCAGACATACTGGCGCGAAAAACATGCGCCTCTGGTGGAGAAACATGCCAAAACGCTCGGCATTGCGCGCTACGTCCAGACCCATGCGCTGACCCACGACTTCAACGCCGTCATGCAAGGCAGTCGCGAAGCCCCGGACATGTATGACGGCATCGCCGAGCTTTGGTTCGAAAGCTGGGAGGCCTTGTTCAAGGCGGGCGAGAACCCCGGCAATGCCGAGGCCGGCGCCGCGCTCCTGGAAGACGAGCGCAAGTTCATCGACCTTTCGAGATCACCGCTCTGGTTCAATGAAGAGCATGTGATTGTGAGCTAGGGGTTTCGGCCTCAATCGGCCTGCTGGCTATCGAAATGCGTGATCAAGCCACGATGCGAACGTCAACCTCGCAGTCTGGCGGCTCTCGTGGTGCAACCGGATCAAACTTTTTATCGGGTCATCGATCTCTGTTGAGAGCAAAAGAAAAGCCCCGACCAATGGCCGGGGCTTCGCTATCTGGTTCGCTCGAAAGCGGGCTGGCGGTTACGCCATTGCCTTTTCGAGGTTCTCGGCGACCGCTTCGAGGAAGCCTTCCGTGGTCAGCCAGTCCTGATCCGGGCCGATGAGCAGGGCGAGGTCCTTGGTCATCTTGCCTTCTTCGACCGTCTGGATGACGACCTGTTCCAGCTTCTCGGCGAATTCGGTGACCGCTGGCGTGTTGTCGAGGCGGCCACGGTGCGCGAGGCCACGCGTCCAGGCGAAGATGGAAGCGATCGAGTTGGTCGAGGTCGCTTCGCCCTTCTGGTGGTTACGGTAGTGACGGGTGACCGTGCCGTGTGCGGCTTCGGCTTCAACCGTCTTGCCGTCCGGCGACATGAGGACCGAAGTCATCAGGCCGAGTGAGCCGAAGCCCTGTGCAACCGTGTCGGACTGGACGTCGCCGTCATAGTTCTTACAGGCCCAGACATAACCGCCGGACCATTTCATCGCGGCTGCGACCATGTCGTCGATCAGGCGGTGCTCATAGGTGCCACCGAACTCGGCAAAGGCTTCCTTGAACTCGTTGTCGAAGACTTCCTGGAACAGGTCCTTGAAGCGACCGTCATAGGCTTTCAGGATCGTGTTTTTCGTGGACAGGTAGACCGGCCACTTGCGCGTCAGGCCGAAGTTGAACGAGGCGCGTGCGAAGTCGCGGATCGACTCGTCCAGGTTGTACATGCCCATGGCGATGCCGGAAGCCGGAGCTTCGAAGACGTCATGTTCGATCACGGTGCCGTCGGCGCCTTCGAACTTCATCGTCAGCTTGCCTTTGCCCGGGAACAGGAAGTCCGTGGCGCGGTATTGGTCGCCGAAGGCGTGACGGCCGATGACGATCGGCTGGGTCCAGCCCGGCACGAGGCGCGGCACGTTGGAGATCACGATCGGCTCACGGAAGACAACGCCGCCAAGGATGTTGCGGATCGTGCCGTTCGGCGAACGCCACATCTTCTTGAGGCCGAACTCTTCAACGCGGGCTTCGTCCGGCGTGATCGTGGCGCACTTAACGCCGACACCGTATTCCTTGATGGCGTTTGCCGCATCAACGGTGATCTGGTCGTCCGTCGCGTCACGGCTTTCAATGCCGAGATCGTAGTATTTGAGGTCGACATCGAGATAAGGGTGGATGAGGCGGTCCTTGATCATCTGCCAGATGATGCGGGTCATCTCGTCGCCGTCGATCTCGACGACGGGATTTTCGACCTTGATCTTTGCCATCGTGTGGATGTCCTTTCAGTTGCACTGTATTCCGGGCGGCTATAGCAGAAGGGTATGAGAGGTCAAAAGCGACTTTCGGGCGCGCGGGGAACAGTCTGGCGAGGACGCAGTTCATGCGGCATCTAATCTTTGTTTTTTCAGCATTTTTTCTAATCGCAGGTTTTCGGGTTCATGCGCAGTCCTCTGGGGCTGCAGAGGCCGTCGTAAGCGTCTCGGCAGACGAGTCCGGCAACTGGCAGGTCGAATATTCATTCAGTGAGCCGCAGGAAGTTCTCGTATTCGTCCGTTCGGACGCCGATTACCGGGAGCTGACCTGGACGCCCGAGACCGATGACGCTCGGTTTGGGCGCGTAGCGGGCATCGACACCATCGTGCTCGATAAACCATCGAAAAAGGTGAGCTTCAGCATCATCCCGCTGACCAGCAACCTTGTGGCCGATTACACACCATTCGTCACGTTCAGTGACGGCAGCATCGCAATTTACGAGGGCCAGTTTACGCTCGCCGCCGTGGACAGCATCGAGACTGTCGAGGCGCTAGACGGCACCACCAGGAACCTGACGACCGCGCCGCTGCGCATGGATGTTGTCGTCTCGTCTGACAAGCCGATCATCGTTGACGGTGAGGTCCATTCCAATCGCATCACGCACCGGATCGAAGGCGACGGCACCTACGTCTATCTCGGTGACGGAAAAGTAGAGACGTTCGGGAGCTTTACCGCGGTTCTGGACAAGCGCCTGCCTGCCTGGCTGCGGGATCGGTTCGACAGCGATCTGGAGGCCATTTTCGCTGGCTTTGAAGAACTTTGGGGCTTCCAGCTGCAGAACAAGGCTACCGTGATGCTGGCCTATAAGGGCGACCAGTCGAAAGGCTTCACTGCTTCGGGCGGTGCGCTCGACCAGCTGCTGATGATGGAAGTGGGTGGCCAGAATTTGAGCGCTCCTGACGCAGACATGCTCTCCTATCTTCAATGGTTCTTCGCGCACGAGGCGGCGCACCTGTTCCAGATCGACAGGGGTGTTCGCTTTGCAGGCGATGGAGATTCGTGGATCCATGAGGGGGCGGCAAATACGATGGCCTATGGCCTGATTGCCTCCATGCTTGAGGGCGACGCCGGAGACCGGTTCCTCGCCAGCGTTTATGCCAATGCATTCGATGAGTGCGTAAAAACGCTCGACGAAGGCCCCCTTGCCACGGCGGCGGAGCGGGATGCCTTTCCGGCTCACTATTCCTGCGGAGACTTTGTCGCCCTCGCCACGGATGGCTTTCTTAAACGTCGTAACCTGTACGAGTTCTGGAACCAGCTGATCGGCATGGCGCAAGGTGAGCCGGACAAGCGCGTCGATGAGGCCGCCTACTTCAGCACGATGCGTATTCTTGGCGGGACGATCGCTCAGACCAACGCCATTCGCAATATCGTCAATGGCCGTCCGGAAAACGCGCGCAAGGCACTGACAGGATTGCTTGAGAAGGCCGGCCTCGAGCCGCAGTTCAGTGCAGGCGGTCAGTTGATTTCGCTTAACTGGCCTGACTATTCGGCAGAATGAGCAACACGAACCAACCCGTCATCATTCTTGCAGAGCCTCAACTGGGCGAGAATATCGGCGCCGCCGCGCGCGCGATGCTGAATTTCGGCCTGTCCGAGCTTCGCATCGCAGCGCCCCGCGACGGCTGGCCGAACCCGGCAGCCGAGCCTCTGGCTGCAGGAGCCTTTGAGGCCGGCGTCACGGTGACGGCGTTCGAGACGGTCGAAGAAGCCTGCGCCGACATTGGTTATCTCGTCGCTGCGACGGCCCGTCCACGCGGGATGGAAAAGCCGGTCACCAATGCGTCTGGCGCAGTCGGCTGGCTGAAACAGCAGGCAACGCGCACGGCGGTGATTTTCGGAAATGAAGCCCAGGGATTGCACAATGATCATGTCGCGCTCAGCGATGCGATCATGACCTACCCGGTGAACAAGGCGTTCGCGTCGCTGAACCTCTCTCAGGCCGTGGTGGTGTTTTCGCATGCGTGGGGTGACGCGTCCGGGCAGGAAGGGCGCTTCGAAGGCACCGACGCCGGGGTTGGTGATCCGGCCAGCCGTGATGAGCTGATCGGCATGTTCGAGCACTTCGAAAGTGAGCTGGAACGCGCGGGCTATTTCTATCCGCCGGACAAGACGCCCCTCATGACCCGAAACTTGCGGAATGCATTCATTCGCGGGCAGTGGACCAGCCAGGAAGTACGTACCTTCCGCGGCGCGGTAAAGGCGCTTGCGCTCGGTCGCGGAAAGGCGCGTATCGTCCGCGACGACTAGGCGTCAGCCGCCCGTATTCGGCAGGTTCGCCTCGGCCAGTGAGTTGGCGAGCCGCTGCCCCGTCGATGCATACATTTTTTCGGCAGAAACGGCGCTTTCATCACAGCGGCGGCGACGTGAATTCTCCGCTTGGAATGCATTGTTGAAGGCGTCCACCATCGAAGAGCGTAGCCGGCTGCGGTATGGTGCTTCGAGGCTCAGCATTTCCTGCATCTGGACCCGCCAGTACTGATCATCCCGGCCATTGCAGAGCAGGCGAATGGCGTGGGCAGAACCGAGCGTGGAGGCAAGCTCGACGACATTGTTCAGATAGGCTTGGTCACGCGTATCGCTGAGATCGTAGTCCGGTGCGAAATCGCTCTGATATTGGGGCTGGTACTGGCCTTCGGCTTTCATGGCTGGCAGGAAGGCCAGAAGAAACGCCGCCGGGAGGAACCGCAATTGTACGAATGTCTGCTTCATCATGAGACCTTCACGCGACTTGAGGCGCGCCTCAAGCCATTCTCCGAGCAAATAGCACCTGTGACCGTCAGCGATAGTGCTGAAATCAGGCGTCCGTGGGGCGAAGCTGCAACGAAGGCGATGATCGCGCACGGCAACGCCGATGTCTGGTTTAACGGCGCGGCACGCCCTTTCGCCAAGCTCCTGCATGACGCGCAGCACCTCGCCTGGTTCCAGTCGAGTGCGGCCGGACTGGAGAATCCTTTCCTGCAGAAGATCGGACAGAAAGCGGAGGCCTATACGTCGAGCCACGTCCAGTCCGAAGCGATTGCCGAATGGGTGCTTTGGGCCGGGTTCGACTGGTTCGGCAATGGTGCAGCCCGTCGCCAGCATCAGGCAAACAGGGAATGGACGATGGTCCACTTCCGTGAAATCCAGGCGACCCGTTGGCTCATCTACGGGTTTGGCAGTATCGGAGAAGCGGTTGGCCGTCGGCTCAAAGGGCTCGGCGCTCATGTTACAGGCGTTCGACGGTCTGACCAGGTGTCGCCTTTCGCTGACCGGATCGTCCATCCGAAGGATGTTACGCCAGATGAAATCGGCCAGGCCGATGCGGTGCTCCTCTGCTGCCCGCATACCCCCGAGACCGAGAACCTCGCCGATGGGCCGTTCTTCTCCTCAATGAAAGAAGGCAGCCTGTTTCTGAATGTCGGGCGGGGGGCATTGGTGGATGAAGCAGCGCTGCTGGCTGCACTGGACGCCGGTCGGCCTGCGCACGCCGCGATCGACGTGACGCGAGAGGAGCCCTTGCCGGGTGACAACCCGCTCTGGGGTCACGACGGTCTAACGATCACCGCGCACACCTCGGCGCTGACCAGCGAATCACGCAAGCGCAATGACGAGCTATTCCTCGACAATCTCGCCGCCTTCCTGAAGGGGGAGCCACTCAGGAATCTGGTGGAAACGCGGGACTTCGAGGCTCAGTCTGTCTGAGTAACTTGCGGCAATCGCGCGATGGGGCGTATCAAACTCCATGTTTCAGGCGTTGTTGAAATCATTCGGGATCGGACCGTCTCCTGCCATGCAGGAGAATGAACCGCGACAATTGTCCGAGCCGCTCGATGCACTCAGCAATACTGCGGAGTCGGCCACCGAAGCAGCCAGCGAGTTTGCGACGTGGATCGCCTCCGGCTCGCGTGAGGCGCTCATCGCGCTCGCGCTGACCGTCAGCATCACCGTGACGCTCTGGTTCCTGCGTTGGGGACTGATCCGCCTGATGCGGCAATTGCCGCGCAATGACGACTATTCGCTGGCGGCGATCTTCAACCGGATCATCCGGCGCTTCCGGCTTTACTTCATGGTGGCGACCGCGCTGGTCATCGCTGACCGGATCATGGAGCTGCCGTCGACCGTGTCGACCTTTACCCATGTGCTGTTCGTGATCACGGCGACTTTGCAGGCGGCTGAGCTCCTTCAGGAGGCCGCGATTTCGTCTATCCGGCGACAGGCCATCCGGAATCCGCAGGATGCCAGCACGCTCGCCTCGGCGGTGAACCTGATCAAATGGTTTATCAACGTCGTGATCTGGTCGCTCGCGCTGCTGCTGATCCTCGACAATATCGGCGCAAACGTCACCACGCTGATCGCCGGTCTGGGTATTGGTGGTATCGCAATCGGTCTCGCCGCGCAGGGCATGTTCCGGGACCTGTTTTCCTCGCTCTCCATCGTCCTGGACAAGCCGTTCCAGGTCGGTGACACGGTGCGCTATCGCGATACTTGGGGCGACATTGAGGATATCGGCCTGCGTACAACGCGGATTCGCTCACGTGGTGGTGAGCAGATCATCATGTCCAATACGAACCTGCTCGAGGAAGAAAT
>JAYZBJ010000002.1:0-9270 GCA_036338795.1 Pseudomonadota bacterium
GGCGCCCAGGTAGAGTGAAAGGAGTCCATGAATTAGTCCCCCTTCTTCTTGTACATGGCGAGCATGCGCTGGGTAACGAGGAAGCCGCCGAAGATGTTCACGCTGGCGAGCGCGACAGCGAGCGCCCCGAGGCTCTTGGCAATCCAGCCACCATTGATCGCACCGGACGCGGAGGCGGCGACAATTGCGCCGACAATGATCACGGAGGAGATGGCGTTTGTCACAGCCATGAGCGGGGTGTGGAGGGCCGGGGTCACCGACCAGACGACATAGTAACCGACGAAGCAGGCCAGCGCGAAGATGGCCGCCAGGAAGACGGTCGGGTTGATGGCCGAGATTTCGGCCGCATGCGCCGGCAAGGCGAGCGCCGCCACCGACATCAGGACAGGAATGGCTTTCATTATTTCAGCCTTTCATTGACGGTTTCGCCGCTGCGCGTGAGCAGCATGGCGGTGACGATTTCATCGTCAGTATCAAGATTGAGCGCGCCATCTTCGGCCGTGATCAGTGGCAGGAAGGCGAGCAGGTTCTTGGCGAACAGCGAAGAAGAGTCTGCCGGCAGGCGGGCTGGCAGGTTGGTGAAGCCGGCCACTTTCACGCCATCGACGTCGACCACTTCATCCGGCTTGGAGAGCGGGCAGTTGCCACCGGCAGCGACAGCCATGTCGACGATGACGGAGCCCGGTTTCATCGACTTCACCATGTCGTCGTTCACGAGGACGGGGGCCGGGCGGCCCGGGATCAGCGCCGTGGTGATGACAATGTCCTGTTTGGCGATGTGGTTGGCGGTGAGTTCCGCCTGCTGTTTCTTGTAGTCGTCGGACATTTCCTTGGCGTAGCCGCCAGCGGTCTCGGCTTCCTTGAACTCGTCATTCTCGACAGCAATGAACTTCGCGCCGAGCGAGGCGACCTGCTCCTTTGCAGCCGGACGAACGTCCGTCGCGGTCACGACGCCGCCGAGGCGGCGTGCGGTCGCGATGGCCTGGAGGCCGGCGACACCAGCGCCCATGACGAAAACCTTCGCCGGGGCAACGGTGCCTGCCGCCGTCATCATCATCGGCATGGCGCGGCCATAGATTTGCGCGCCTTCGATCATGGCGCGATAGCCTGCGAGGTTTGACTGGGAAGAGAGGGCGTCCATCGACTGGGCGCGTGTGATACGCGGCGTGAATTCCATCGCCAGCGTGTTCAGCTTCCTTGCATTGTAGGCATCTGTAAGATCGCCCATCGCGAAGGGGTTCATGAGGGCGATGACGGTCAGCCCTTCGGGGTATTTCGCCGCTTCCTCGGCGCTCGGCGCACGGACCTTGAGCAGGAGGTCTGCTCCTTTCAGCGCGCTCGCCGTGGTCTTGGCGATTGTGGCTCCTTCCTCAGAAAAAGCTGCATCTGGAAAACCTGCTGCAGTACCGGCGCCAGACTCAATGGTCACCGAATGCCCCAGGCCGACAAGCTTCTTCACCGACTCCGGGGTTGCCGCGACGCGCGTCTCCCCCGGACTTGTTTCTTTCGTAATTGTCAGCTTCATGTGGCGAGTGATGGGAAAAATATTGCGCGGAAGCAATAGCATTTTATAATTGGAGGCATGAAATTGTTTGATCTCAAAGGAAAGTCGGCACTGGTTACGGGTTCCTCTGGGGGACTTGGCGCAAGCTTCGCCAAGGTGCTCTCAGAGGCAGGCGCGACCGTCGTCCTTGCCGCCCGCCGACTGGAAAAGCTTGAGGCGCTGGCCGCGGAAATTGAACGCGCAGGCGGAAAGGCGGTTGCAGTCCAGCTCGATGTGACTGACCCGGACAGCGTCACGGCGGCTTTCGCGGCCATCAATGAAAAGCTTGGCGGCCCGGTCGACATCATCGTCAACAATTCCGGCATCTCGCGGGACAACTGGTATACAAAAATCACCGAGGATGACTGGCGCGCGGTGATGAACACCAATCTCGATGGTGTCTGGCGCGTCGCGAAAGCCGGGACGAATGCCCTTGTCGAGGCCGGCAAGCCGGGCTCGATCATCAACATTGCGTCGATCACCGCCCTACGTCCGCAGCACACGATCGCAGCCTATGCCGCCTCGAAGGCAGCGGTGGATCACCTCACACGGGTGATGGCACTCGAATCCGCCCGCAATGGTATCCGGGTCAATGCAATCGCACCCGGCTACTTCAAGACCGATATCAATGACGAGTTTCTCGACAGCGAAGCAGGCGAAAAGATGCGCAAGCGCGTCCCGATGCGCCGGTTTGGCAAACATGAGGAACTGGCCGGTGCACTTCTCCTGCTTGCCTCCGATGCTGGCAGCTACATGACGGGCACCACGATTGCGGTTGATGGCGGGCATCTGGTCAGCACGCTCTAGCCGTATCAGCCGGAAAGGCGTGCAAGACGCGGAAAACGGTCCAATTACAAAGCACTGTTTAGCGCTTCATTAGGGATGCTCATGGCAGATGGGGGCAGAGTAAGAGGCCTACGCCATGTCTGCTATCAAGAAGCCGAACGAGTCCGCCCCGGAGCACTATGAGTCTCCGGAAGCCACGCCAGAAACCGCGCCGCTGGAAGATGCGTCAGGCCGCGAGGACCTGGAAGCAACCGAGTCGCCGGCCCGCGCCATGCAGGCCCAGCTGGAGCAATCCATCCAGTCTGGAAAGCGCCGGGAACGCATCATGGACATCGGCCGCGTCCTGGCATCGGCCTCCGGGCTCACCACGCTGCTGGGCATTTTTTTCTATTACGGTATCTGGTAGGGCCGAACTGGCCAATTGGGGGCGACGCTGTATGGTTAATCGCCATACAGGCGAAAAACTAACCACACGGGGGTAAAATATGGGAATTCGTAAGGCTGTATTGCCTGTTGCAGGACACGGCACGCGCGTTTTGCCGGCAACAAAGTCTATTCCCAAGGAGCTGCTCCCCGTCGTCGACAGGCCAGCGCTCCAATATGTCGTCGACGAAGCCCTCGAAGCTGGAATCGAACACCTCGTCTTTGTCACCGGGCGCGGCAAGGGCGCGATCGAAGACTATTTCGATGAAGCGTTTGAGCTGGAAACCTCATTGGCCGCCAAGGCATCGAAGGCGGACATTCTTGCCGAAGTGAAGAAGACCAAGCTGCCGGCAGGCGCTGCGAGCTTTACCCGCCAGCAGGCACCGCTCGGCCTTGGCCATGCGGTCTGGTGCGCAAAGGATATCATCGGCAATGAACCGTTCGCGGTGCTGCTGCCGGATGTGATCGTCAAGGCCGCACCATCCTGTCTCGCGCAGATGGTTGAAGCCTACGACAAGGCCGGCGGAGGCAATATCATCGCGGTTGACCCGGTGCCGGAAGAGCGCGTCTCTTCCTATGGGGTGATCGCGCCCAAATCGCGTGATGGCCGGCTGATCGAAATGAGCGGCATGGTCGAAAAACCGCCTCGCGAAGAAGCGCCATCCAATCTCAAGATCACCGGTCGCTATATCCTGCAGCCGGAAATCTTTGGCCTGCTCGAAGACCAGGGGGCAGGCGCCGGGGGTGAAATCCAGCTGACCGATTCCATGGTTCGCCTGATGCAGGACCAGCCCTTTTACGCGCTCGAGTTTGAAGGCCAGGAATTCGACTGCGGGTCGAAGGCCGGTTACTTCGAGGCGATTGTCGCACATGCGCTGGAGAACCCCGAAACGGCTGCAGCGGCGCGGGAAATCATTGCTCGATACGGTACAAAAGGCTGAGCGTTTTCCAGTCTGCTCCTTTCCCCCGCACGACCTGCCCGCTATAGCGGTCGTTGCGAGGTAGATGCATGAGATTTCTTGTCACTGGTGTCGCAGGCTTTATCGGGTCGCAGATCTCGAAAGCCTTGCTGGAAGAGGGCCACAGCGTCCTCGGCCTCGACAACCTCAACGCTTATTACGATGTGGCCTTCAAGCAGGAGCGCCTGCACCAGCTTGAGCGCCTCGACGGATTTGAATTCCGCAAGCTTGATATCGCCGACCATGACAGGCTGCTGGCCCTGCCTGAACGCGATACGATTGACCGGGTCGTGCATCTCGCAGCGCAGGCTGGTGTTCGTTATTCGCTCGAGAACCCGTTTGCATATGCCGCGTCGAACCTGACCGGTCATCTCGCGGTCCTCGAATTCTGCCGCAGGGCTGCCAAGGCACCGATGCTGGTCTACGCGTCGTCAAGCTCTGTCTACGGCGATGACGCTGTTGCGCCCTTTACGGAGGATGCGAATGTCGACCGGCCGGTCTCGCTCTATGCCGCGACGAAGCGCGCCGATGAGCTGATGAGTCAGGCGTACTCGAAGCTGTACGACCTGCAGCAGGTGGGGGTGCGCTTTTTCACGGTTTACGGTCCGTGGGGACGGCCTGACATGGCCTACTGGTCTTTCACCGATCGTATCCTGCGCGGCGAGACGATCCGCGTCTTCAATGGCGGCAAGATGAAGCGTGACTTCACCTACATTGATGACGCGATTGCCGGACTGAAGGCAATTGCGACCGGGACGCCGAAGTTTGTGGACGGTGAACGCTCCCACAAGCTCTACAATATCGGTCACAATCAGCCGGTCGAACTCATGGATTTTATCCGCACGATCGAAGCCGCAACGGGCAAGACAGCGCGCATTGCGCTGGAGCCGATGCAGCCGGGCGATGTGACGGAAACCTGCGCTGACATTTCGCGCATGCAGGCTGACTATGGCTACAGCCCTGCGGTGAATCTTGAACAGGGCATTGGCCGCTTCGTTGACTGGTTCAAGCATCAGCGCGTCGCCTCTGCGCCCGCCTGGCGTGACAGGTAGCGCCCATGTCCGTCCGAATTCCGACCTCGAACGACGTCTTGGAGGCGGCGGAGCGGCTCAGTGGTAAAACAGTCAGGACGCCCGTGCTGCGAAGCGATGCGCTCGACGAGATTGCCGGCGCGCAATTGTTCTTCAAGTGTGAGAACCTCCAGCTTACCGGAAGCTTCAAAATTCGCGGCGCGACGAACCGCCTGCTGCAGATTGCGCCCGACCAGCGCGCGGGCGGCGTTGTCGCATTCTCGTCCGGCAATCACGCACAGGGCGTCTCGCGGGCCGCACGCCTGCTGGGCATGCCAGCGCTGATCGTGATGCCGTCTGATGCGCCGGGCGTGAAGGTTGAGGGTGTTCGCGCAGACGGCGCTGAAATCCGCTTTTATGATCGCAACACTGAAAGCCGGGAGGCGATCGCGGCTGCAGAGGCGGACATGCGCGACGCGACGCTGGTGCCGAGTTTCGATGACCCATACATCGTGGCCGGGCAGGGCAGTTGCGGCGTCGAGTTCGCGGGCCAGATGGAAGAGTTGGACGGCGCACTGGATCACTTGATCTGCTGCACGGGTGGCGGCGGACTCATCAGCGGCATCGCGCTCGCCTTTGAAGCGCTGAGCCCGTCCACGCGCTTCTGGACAGCAGAGCCCATTGGCCACGATGACTGGAAACGGTCGCTGCAGGCTGGCCGCGTCCAATCCAATGCGGCTGGGACACGGTCGATCTGCGACGCCATCCTCACGCCCGAGCCGGGAGAGATTACCTGGCAGATCGGGCGACGCCTTTTCGCTGGCGGCCTGTCAGTCGGTGATGAGGAAATTCGAACAGCGATGCGGCTTGCGGCACGTCATCTCAAGATGGTGGTCGAACCGGGCGGCGCGGCGGCCTTTGCCTGCGCCCTGGCAGACCTTCCTGAAGATGCCAAAGGTAAGCGTGTCGGGGTCGTGTTGTCAGGCGGCAATGTCGACCCGGACATGTTCACCCGGACACTCGCAGGCTAGCTCTCCTTGAGGATGCGGGCCTTTTCGCGCTGCCAGTCACGCTTCTTCTGCGTCTCGCGTTTGTCTGGCGCTTTTTTACCGGTTGCGATGCCGATGAGGAGTTTGGCGATACCGCGCTCGTTGAAATATAGCTTCAGCGGAACGATGGTCCGCCCGGCGCGCTCGACTTCCTGCGACAGTTTGGAAATTTCCCGTTTGGAAACGAGCAGCTTCCGGCGACGCTTCGGCTCATGATTGAACTGGTTGGCGCCCTCGTAAGGAGGAAAATCCGCGTTCACCAGCCACAGCTCGCCATTTTCGACGGCGGCGTAGGACTCGGCAATATTCGCCTTGCCATTGCGCAGCGATTTTACCTCACTGCCTTCAAGCATGAGACCAGCCTCCAGCGTGTCTTCGACCTTGTAGTCGAAGCGCGAGCGCCGGTTCTCCGTGACGAGACCATCAGTCCGTCCCTTGATCTGGTTCTTCTTTGACATGGCAGTCTATATAAGGCCGGCAATTTCCATTGCAGCGTCAATCTTCTCACAGGCTGCAGCGTTCGGCGCCACAATCGGCAGGCGCACCTCGCCGGAGCACAGGCCAAGCTTTGCCAGTGCATATTTCGTTGGGCCCGGTGAGGGAGTGAGGAACAATGCCTTGTGAAGTGCGATGAAGCGCCGTTCGATTTCACGGGCATCTTCCAGCCGGCCATCGGTGACGGCCTGGTGCATGTCCGCCATTGCCTTGGGCGCAACGTTCGCGGTGACTGAGATCGTGCCGGTGCCGCCCATCGCCCGGAAGCCGAGCGCCGAGTGGTCGTTTCCAGAAATCTGGACGAACTGTTCTCCGGCCAGGCCGGCTGCGTGCATGCTCACGCGTGCCAGGTCGTCCGTAGCGTCCTTGATACCCACAATATTCGGGTGCGATCCCAGCCGAATGACCGTATCCGGCAGGACATCGGACACGGTGCGTCCGGGGACGTTGTAGAGGATGATGGGTAGCGAAACCGCGTCTGCGATCGCCCGGAAATGCGCCTCGAGACCAATCTGGTCGGGGCGATTGTAGTAAGGGCATACGCACAGCGCGGCATCGGCGCCGGTATCTTTTGCGTGCTGCACAAGCCCGATCGCTTCGCGGGTTGAGTTTGAGCCCGCACCTGCAATAACGGGGACACGTCCAGCGGCAACTTCAACACAAAGGGAGACCATCTCGCGGTGCTCGGCATGGCTCAGTGTGGCCGACTCACCAGTCGTTCCACAGGGGACAAGCGCACCACTGCCACCTTCGATTTGCCGCTCGATAAGCTCGGCATAGGCTTTGCGGTCTACCTCTCCGTTTTTGAAGGGAGTGACCAGTGCAGGGATCGATCCATGGAACATCGTAATCTTGCCGCGATTTATATGTTGAAGACTGAATTAGAGATTCGACACAGCGTGTTTGGCACGCTGTGAACCTAAAGAAAACAGGCGGGGTCCATGCGCGTTCGCACATACCGGGCAACTTTTACAGCTTTGTTGCTCGCATCTACCGCAGCCAACGTGGCTGCAGCCATTCCTTCAGCACCGAACCTCAAGCCAGAACTGATTGCAGCGTCCAACGTCGTTTCGACGACCGATGCGGGGATTCTGCGCGAAGCACTGAACGCTGCCGCTGAAGGTCGATGGACTGTGGTGCGCGCGATGGAGTCTCAGGCGCGCACTGAAATCGTCCGTCAGGTTATCCGCTGGTACCGGGGGCGCGGTGATACGCTGATGTCGTTTGACGAGCTCAGCAACCTGCTGCGCACGCAGGGCGACTGGCCGCAGATGACAAGCGTTCGGGTTCGCGCGGAAGAAGCAATCTCCCTGTCGGCACTGAACGCTGCCCAGCAGATCACCTGGTTTGAGAATGTCGGTGAGCCGATCTCCGGCGCGGGGCGTGTGGCACTGGCCGAAGCGCTTCGCCGCGAAGGCCGTATGGAAGAGGCAATGCGCTATGTGCGGGAGGCCTGGCACGGCAACACGCTGGATGATGATCTCAGCAATCAGGTTCTGGCGCGTTACGGCACCCAACTGACAGCCTCCGACCACCAGATGCGCGCAGATTTCCTGCTCTGGACGGCGCAGCACACGGCTGCATCTCGCCTGCAACCCTATCTTGGCCCGGATTGGCGCCGCCTTGTCGAAGCGCGCAGCCGCCTGCAGCTTCGCCGCAGCGGCGTTGACGCCGCAGTGGACGCGGTGCCGGCGTCACTTCAGGACCATCCGGGGTTGCTCTATGACCGCGCCAAATGGCGACGCCGCGCCGGGCAGGCTGAATCCGCCTACGTACCGCTGCTGGCGCAGATTAATGGCGCCCAAGTGCCGCCCGTCGGGCGAGACAATCTCTGGAGGGAGCGTTCGCTGGCCGTTCGAAACGCCCTTAAGGAGCGTGACTTTCACATTGCCTACAGCCTTGCAGCGCCGCACGGCATGAGCGAGGGCACGGAGTTTGCCGAAGCTGAGTGGCTCGCCGGCTGGATCGCGCTTCGTCACATCGGCCAAGCCGAGAAGGCGGTCGAGCATTTCCAGGCACTTGGTAAAGGCGTGTCGACGCCGATCAGCCAGTCGCGCGCCGATTACTGGCTCGGCCGTTCGCTGGAAGCGCTTGGACGGACCGAGGAAGCACAGGCCGCTTACGAGAAGGCCGCTCAGTATCCGTTCGTATTCTATGGACAGCTCGCTGCGGAGAAAGCTGGCAAGACCCAGCTCTTCCTCGAAGCGAGTGCTGAAGTGAGCGATGCGGATCGTGACACGTTCGAGGCGCGCCCGCTTGTGCAGGCGCTCAAGTTGCTGGCGGAGAATGGCGAGGCTGGTGAATTCCGCCAGTTTGCCTACCATCTGGACGACATGCTGGAGACAGAGGCTGATTACCTCCTCCTGTCTGAGCTGGCTTCCCAGTACCTCTATGCGGATATCGGCGTTCGCGGCGCCAAGGCCGGGCTCGCCAAGGGCATTGTCGCCACTGACGCGGCCTTTCCGGTGCCGGACTATGAGTTGCAGCGTGAGCCGAATGTCGAGCGCGCGATGATGTACGCGCTTTCGCGACAGGAAAGCGAGATGAATCCATCGGCGGTCTCGCACGCCAATGCGCGCGGCCTCATGCAATTCATCCCGAGCACGGCGCGGGCCGAGGCACGCAATCTTGGTCTGCCTTACAAGACGTCATGGCTTACCGATGATCCTGGATACAACATGACGCTCGGCGGGGCGCATCTCGACAGCCTGCTTCGCCGGTTCGATGGCAGCTACATCATGACGGCAGCGGCTTACAATGCCGGGGCGTCGCGTCCGGCCCGGTGGATACGGGAATATGGCGATCCGCGTACCGGTGAGATTGACCCTATCGACTGGATCGAGTTCATCCCGTTTTCAGAGACACGCAACTATGTCCAGCGCGTCCTCGAGAACACGCAGGTCTATCGCCAACGCCTGTCGGGCGAGCCAGTGGATATCCGGCTGACCGAGGATATCAATCGCGGCCGGTCCGGCAATTAGCCGTTCATTGAAAACGAGTATTTC
>JAYZBJ010000003.1:0-9935 GCA_036338795.1 Pseudomonadota bacterium
GGTGAGATCACTCGGAAGGACTTCCTCGACCGCACCGGGACGCAGGTCATCGAGCGAAAATGGACCGTAGGAACGGCGGATCAGACGGTTCACATCGAGGCCGACAGACTCCAGCGCGCGGCGGACCTCGCGCGTCTTACCCTCGGAGAGTTCGACACGGATCCAGTTATTGGTTCCGGTTTCGCGTTCCAGTTCAGCCTTGATGGGCGCGTATCGAATGCCGTCCACTTCAACGCCATCGGCGAGTTCCTGCAGCTTTTCAGGCGTGACCTTGCCGTGCGCGCGCGCACGATAGACGCGAGGGAACTCGGTGGACGGCAGCTCGAGCGCCCGTGCCAGCTCACCGTCATTGGTCAGTAGCAGGAGACCCTCGGTCGTCAGGTCGAGCCGACCGACCGTCACGACACGAGGCAGGTGCTTGGGCATCTCGTCAAAGATGGTGCGGCGGCCCGCTGGGTCATTCGTTGTGGTGATAAGGCCGGACGGCTTGTGATACCGCCACAGCCGTGTCGCATCTGGCGGGCTGACGCGCTTGCCTTTGACGGTAATCGTTTCTTTCCCCGTCACCTTGAAGGCCGGGGAGGTCAGCTTGCGGCCATTCACGGCCACTTCGCCATTCTCGATCATCGTCTCGCAGGCGCGCCGCGAGGCAACGCCGGCGCGCGCGAGCCACTTGGCGATTCGCTCGCCTTCGCTCCAGTCAGCCGGGGGCTTGTTCGATTTCGGTTTATTGCTGGTCCGTCGTGCGGGCCGGGGCGTCTCTCGACGATCCGTCATATGCCTGTCCTTTAAGCGATCGCGCCAATCTGTAGAACGGGCGACGCAATTGCAAGGCCGAGGGCGAGTTCAACGGGAATCCATATCGGGATCATGCCCAGCTCGCGGTTCTCCCTGGCATCCATGAGGAGGGAAAAAGTTCTGCCGATACCAGCGCCAAACCAACCTGCGGCGACGGGCATCAGCGCTATCATCGCCACTGGGCCGCCAACACGAAGCAGGATCACAAGCGCCGTGATGTGAATGAAAAACAGCAGGCCGCCATAGGTCGCACGGAACTCCGAAAAGCCGCCCGGCTTGGCGGGATCAGGATCCGGCACGAGGCGGACAACGCCAGCTGCCCATTTCGGTGCGAAGAGCGAGCCAAGCCCGAGAAGCGCACAGAAGGTCAGTGCGACAGCTGACATGATGATGAATATCGACATGGGCGTTCCTTGTTCGGTTTCGCGCAATATGGACCGGCTTGGCCGCGCGGCCAATCTCAGACGCCGGCATCCTTCCAGGCGGTTTTCGGCCAGCGCCTGTGTTGCCAGAACCATTGTTCGGGATTGGCGCGAACTTCATCTTCGATGAAGCCAGTGATCTTCTCGACACAATCGCGGACAGCCTCATCACCGGTTAGCCCGTCTGCCGGATAGATCGCTTCATGGATCGTCACGCGGAAGCGGGCAGGGGCTGTGCGAACTGTCGAAACCGGAATGATTGGTACGCCGTATTTGACCGCAAGCCTGGAAGGGCCAGGGGCGGTCATCGCGTCCCGACCGAAGAAGGGGACAGCCATGCCCTGATTGAACTTCTGGTCGTTCATCAACGCCACCGATCGCCCGGATGTGAGCGCGCGCATGAGTTCCCGCGTGCCGAGACCTTTAGGGGCCAGCACGCCGATTCCGTAATCGTGGCGGACCTTGTTGATCCGGCGGTCAATGTGCGGGTTGTTCAGCGCGCGATAGGTGACGAGGCAGTCTACCGGGCGGCGGCAGATTACCGCGGCCATGACTTCCCAATTTGCCAGATGCCCGGAGACGAATACGGCGCCCTTCTCGGAAGCCTCCACAGCGTCAAGGCGCTCAGGATGAATGACCTCGACCCGGTCGCCCTGATAGGGATTGATCTTCGGAAGGTGGGGTAGCTCACCGGCTGTCCGGCCGACATTTTCCCAGGCTGCTTTAGCGACTGTGTCCACTTTCGCCTCGTCCCAATCGGGAAAGGCCATGCGGAGGTTGCGTTTTACGGTCTTGTTCTGGCTGAGAAGCGGGGCAATGCGTTTGACGATCCATCCTGCCGCATCGGATGCCCGGTCCGGACCGAGCGCCTTCATCGGCCACCAATAGACGACATCCCACGCAATCGCTTCCAGCCGCCAGCTGACCCGCTGCCAGAACGTCGAGCGGTTATCGATATCCTTCGGTCGGATGTATTGCGGCGCGTCTGTCGGTTTGGTCATTTAACCATACGGTTTGCCACGGGTGTGAGCACCCCGTTCAAGGCGTCCATATCGGAGAATTCAGCCCGGATTGGAAGGGTTACGATGCCGCTGCGCTGATCCTCAGTCAGACGGACGAAATCTTTTTCGGTCGTGATCAGTCGGGCGTCGTGCTTTGCTGCAAGATCCCGAAGGTAGCGCACATCGCCATCGCTAAACGTGTGATGATCGGGGAATGGCACAGCGTCGACAGGCCGGCAGCCTTGCTGTTCCAGCGTATCAAAGAACTTTTCTGGCCGGCCTATGCCCGCAAACGCGACATAGGTGCCCGGCTGAACGGGTGCTGTCGGCTTGATTGTGGACCGGATGACTGGAAGGCCAGACTGCGCAATCGCTTCAGGCGGCTCTCCTGTCCCGGTCAGGATGATGGCGTGGGCACGCGCGAGGCCAGCATCGACGGGCTCCCGCAACGGGCCTTTGGGAATGACAAACCCATTGCCAAACCCGGCCTCACTATCGACAACGATGAAGGACAAATCCTTGAAGAGGCCCGGATTCTGATGACCATCATCCATGATGACGAGGTCTACGCCATCTGCTTCCATAGCCTGACCGGCTGCGGCGCGGTCGGCTCCGATCCAGGCTTCACCGCTGCATGACAGCATGAGCGGCTCGTCTCCGACATCAGCGGCGGTGTGTTTGAGGAAATCGACCTTCAAGGGGCCTTCGAGCTTGCCTCTATATCCCCTTGAAAGAGTGGCGATACGCTTGCCGGGATAACGCTCGCGCAAAAGGTCGCGCAGGCCAGCGGCGACGGGGCTCTTGCCTGTTCCGCCGGCCGTAATGTTACCGATGCAGACGACTGGAATGCCAAGCTTGTACGACTCCGTCCTTGCGATCTTGTTGCGGGTGACCTGAGCATAAAGCATCGAGAAAGGGGTCAGCAGCATGCGCGTCAGCGGCGCCGCCTCCCGTGAGCGCGGGTCCAGGTCGCCATCCCAGAAACGAGGAGGTCTCATTCGGCTTTCCGTCCTTTCAGGACGGGCATGAGCGCATTCAGCGTTTCGTCCATAGGCGTGCGTGCCTTTGATTCGAGATCATGGATCAAGCTGTCCTCTGGCGGTTCGTAAGGAAAGCCTGCCACGAGCTGTTCTGGTGTTTCGACGATATTGTAGCCGCGCTGGCCTGACAGCTGTGCCTTGGCGTCATCGAAGTTGAACACATCCGGGCCCGTAGCGAGCGGCTTGCCGAGGCGTAGAATTTCAATCGGATTATGCCCGCCTATGCCGGGTGCATGCCCACCTCCGAGATACACTGTATCCGCAAGGCGGACGAAAAGGCCTACTTCTCCAAGCGTGTCTGCAAGCAGGACGTCTGTGTCCAGTTCGGGGCTTTCGCCCATTGAGCGACGAACGTGGGATACGCCCCGCTGGTTCAAGCGGTCAACGATTGTGGCTGCCCGCTCCGGGTGCCGGGGAATGATAATGGTTGCAGGCTTTCGATCCATTTGTGCGCGGGCATTGAGAAGGAAGTCTTCCTCCCCTTCGTGCGTAGACACGGCGACAAGGCACTGTCGCGCGCCAATAAAGCCCCGCTTCAGGTGTTCTTCTTCGGCCGCGTCATGGCCCGGCGGGGGCAGAGCGGCTTTGAGATTGCCTGGATTGGGAACAGGTTTACCCAGCATTCGCTCAAGACCAGATGCGGTACGGGCATCTGCGGCAAGGATGATGTCGAAAGTGCCGAAAATGGACTTGCTAAGCTTTTTCCAGCGGCCCCAGCCGTCAATGCTCTTGTCCGTCATCCTGGCATTTACAAGCGCGGTCGGAATACCCGACTTCTTGAGCTGTTTAAGCAGGTTCGGCCAGATTTCACCCTCTGCGAAGATGGCGGCGTCCGGCACCCAGTGGCTGAGGAAGCGTTTCGCAATGGCGGGCGCATCCAGCGGGGCAAACTGATGAAAGGTGCGACCGGCTAGACTCTCGTCGCCCTCGATTGCCTGGTCGATCAGCTTGGCCGCGGTTACTGTCTGGCTGGTGAGCAGGAAGCAGGTTTCCGGTAGTCTTGTTCTGACCTCGCGCGCAAGTTCCAGGAGAAGCCGGGTTTCGCCGATACTGGCACCGTGCAGCCAGATGAGCCTGCCTGTTGGACGCGGCAGCGATGCGCGGCCAAAGCGTTCGCCCTCTCGACCTGCCACTTCTTTTCCGCGCCTGACGCGGCGACGCACAAGCACACCCAGTACTGGCTGGGCGAGCGTTGTTGCCGTTTCATAAGCGGTGCGGACGATGCTCATGCTGGGACCATAGCGTTGCCGAGGGGCGACGTCATTCATACTCGGCGGCTGGCTGACCGGTCAGTTCGCGGGCGCGTGCATACGCCTCTGCCATCGCCGACTGAGTGGCAGCCTGCCCGTGTTCGACCGAATCCGTCTTGCTGACCTTGACCGGAGAGCCAATCACCATTGCGCCCTTCGAGAAAGGGAGAGGGATCATGAAGCGATCCCACGTATTCAGACGCCAGACCGGTTTTACCGAAAGTGCATAGGGCATGATGGCAGCACCTGTTCTCTGCGCGAGCAGCACAGCGCCTGGCTGGACGGTGGTTGCCGGGCCGCGTGGGCCATCGGGCGTGATGCAGACGACGCTGCCGCTTCTCAGGCGCCGGCTTGTCTCGGCGAGCGCAGCGACGCCTCCTTTGTCCTTGCGCTTGCGCTTGTGGGTCGATGATCCACGTACCGAGTCGAGCCCGAGGTGCTCGATCGCTTTTGCGACGGCTTCGCCATCTCGCGACAGTGAAATCAGCATCGAGGTCGGATAGGCCTTGGCTGGAAGTCGGCGGGCGATCCTGCTCCAGATGGTCGGCAGGAGCAGGACGCGGGAATGCCAGGCGGCAACGACAAGACCATGCTCCTTATTCCATTCGGCGCGAAACTGCTCCTCGCCTTCGACGGTCCAGCGGATCGTGCGGGCGCACAGGACCATGTACCCCCAGATTAGGTAACCAAGAGTCGATGAGACGAACGGGTGGCGAAGGAGCGATTTCATGAAGGGGCCGATTTAGGCGGCGTTCGTGGAATTCGCAAAGACCTAATGCCGAACTGCTGCGCGTGCCCGAAGTATGAGGGGCCGATTTGGTTGTCATGACATTGATGGAGCGATGTTGCGACAGACGCGTTGGAATCGTGCGCGACGATCCCATTCCAGTTTATGCAAAAATTTGCAAAATTGGAGAGCTCCGCGTGGTGGGCGATACTGGGATTGAACCAGTGACCCCTGCCGTGTGAAGGCAGTGCTCTACCGCTGAGCTAATCGCCCACGCTGGAGAAAGCGCCTCATAATTGCCCGAGGCAGGGCGGTCAATCTTATCTCGCACTCCAAAACGACAAGGTTCAAACTGCTTGCCGACATGCATAGCTCGAAAATTGAAATGCATAGCTGATCCGCGGCAGAAACCGGCGATCAGCCATTTGCGTCAAAGTGTCGCCCAATTCCGCCACACGTCCTGAATACTGCCACAATTGGATAATTTCATATGAAACCAATGAAATAAACAGTCCCGAACACCGTTAGGCTGATTTCAGAGGGCTGATTGACGGGAATATGAACGGACATTCAGAATGAATGGTTGTTCATCTTCAAGAATGACTCGAATTTCATCGAGAAAAATCCTTGAGGTTTTTGCCGAGAGACGTCATTTAACCGTCACGAACGGCGGCGCCTATAGCCCGCCACGTACAAAAAGCAGCAAACAGAAGGACAGGCTAAGCAAGAGGCCAAACCTCTTAGCAGACCCCAATTGCCTGGAGAGATTGAAATGAAAGACTGGTGTAACGCAGACGGCGCTAAGCGCCTTCGTGAAAAGATTCGTGAGTACTGGGCCGAGCGTGGCTATGAGGTCGATGTCGATCTCGTTGACGCTGGCTTCGTACCAGCCATGCGCAGCGCGCGTACGGACCTTCGTTCCAACATGGTAAATGGCATGCCGCGTCGCCGGATTGCCAAATCCCAGGAAGAACTCCGCACGTCTTACCGCCCGAATGATGCGGCGGTAGAAGCTGCCTAAGACGCAATAGCGTCGATGGCTGACCGGACGTCCC
The DNA here is from genome assembly GCA_036338795.1 of Pseudomonadota bacterium. Lineage (GTDB taxonomy): Bacteria > Pseudomonadota > Alphaproteobacteria > Caulobacterales > Hyphomonadaceae > Henriciella. The sequence goes on from JAYZBJ010000003.1 coordinate 6,294, forward strand.
TGTATGAGGACACGGTCATTGGACCGAGGTCACTTTCCGGCCCCGGTCCGTAGCCAAAGGTAACGAATACGAAGGGCAGTCCGGCATCCCGGGCTGCCCTTTCGTCTGTGAGGCTATCACCGATCATGATGGCGCGTTCCTTGTCGCCATGCGCCAGGCCAACCGTCCGCAGAATGTGGTCACCGTTCGGCTTCTTGGCCGGAACGCTGTCGGCGCCGACGATTGCGCCAAACCTTGTCGACAAGGCAAGTTCCTCAAGAACGGCTTCAGCGAGCTTTTGGGTCTTGTTCGTGCAGACAGCGCATGTCGCGCCTTTTGCAAGTAGGTCGTCAACAACCTCTACGGCATCAGGAAATGGCCGACTAAGGCGACAGATATTCTTCCTATAGTGGTCGAGGAAGGCCTCCCACATCGGTTCGATGTCCACGTTGTTCTCATCTGCCCCATTCCATGAGAGGCCCTTGCGGATCATCGCTTTAGCGCCTTCACCAATCATCCCGCGAACCGCTTCGAACGGCACGGCTTCGTAGCCCGCTGCGGTGAGGCAGTGATTGAGCGATGCGTGCAAGTCAGGCGCCGTGTCCACCAATGTCCCATCGAGGTCAAAAACGACAGTCCAGCCTGTCAGATCCGTTGCGGTCATGGCATTTCCCTTTAAGCACTCGCATCGACTCGGCAGATGGTTTAGGCGAGTTTGCAAAGGATAACGAGACGCGATTCATGACGGAAAGAGCCGCTATCATCCTGGCTGCAGGCCAGGGCACCCGAATGAAGTCATCCCTGCCTAAGGTCCTCCACAAGATTGGTGGCAGGGCCATGCTGGACTGGTCGATCGATCTGGCGCGAAAAGTCGGCTGTACGCGTATCATCACAGTGATCTCGCCAGACAAGCCGGATCTGCGCGCCCACGTGGAAGCTGAGCTTGGCGCAGACGCGATCGCGGTTCAGGACCCGCCGCTTGGCACCGGCCATGCGGTGCGCAGCGCCGAAGCGGCTCTCAAGGGCTTCGTGGGCGATGTCATCGTGCTTTACGGAGACACGCCGCTCATCCCGGCCAATGCGGTTCAGTCTTTGTTTGAGGCGCTGGAAGAGGGTGGTGCAGTTGGCGTTCTGGGATTTCATGCCGAGAAGCCGGGCGCTTATGGTCGGCTGGTAACAAGTGCAGGCGGAGACCTCGAAGCGATCGTCGAGGCAAAGGATGCGAACGCGGACCAGCTCGCCATCGATTATTGTAACTCAGGTGTCATGGCAGTGCGCGCCGAACGACTGTTCAGGCTCTTGTCCAAAGTGACCAACAACAATCAGAAGGGCGAGTACTACCTGACCGACATTGTCGCCCTTGCGCGCAAGGAGGGGTCTACCTGCAGGACCGTTACTTGTGAGGAGCGTGATGTCCAGGGGGTGAACTCCCGAATCGAGCTTGCCAAGGCCGAGGCGTCTTTCCAGGGCAAGCGCCGCGAAGAGCTCATGACCGATGGCGTAACCCTCGTTGCACCCGAAACGGTGTTCTTCGCTCATGATACGATTATCGAGAACGACGTCATCATCGAGCCGAACGTGGTGTTCGGGCCGGGCGTACATGTGCGCAGCGGCGCCCTCATCCGCGCTTTCTCTCACCTTGAGGGGGCAAACGTCGAAGAGGGGGCGGAAATCGGACCGTATGCCCGCCTGCGTCCAGGTGCATTCATCGGCGAAAAAGCGAAGATTGGTAATTTCGTCGAGGTGAAGAAAACCCGGGTCGGCGCAGGGGCAAAGGCCAATCACCTGGCTTATCTCGGCGATGGCGACATCGGCCCGAATGCGAATATCGGGGCCGGTACGATCTTCTGCAATTATGATGGCTTCCTGAAATACCAGACCAAGATTGGCGAGAACGCCTTTGTCGGTTCGAACAGCGCACTCGTTGCCCCCGTCCGCATCGGAAACGGCGCTTACGTCGCTTCAGGTTCGGTCATCGTGGAAAATGTATCAGACAATGCCCTTGCGATCGGTCGCGGGCGTCAGGTTGAGAAGGCCGATTGGGCCGATGCGTTCAGAGAACAGAAAGCCGCCGAGAAGGCAGCGCGCAAATAGGAGCAGGTCTCATGGCGAATGAGCGGGAAAAAGAGAACGCGGCCATCGCGGCGATCGAGTTTGTCGAAGATGGCATGACGATCGGGCTTGGCACCGGATCAACGGCGAAGTTCTTCGTCGAGAACCTGGCCGAGGAAATCGCTGACGGTCTCATGGTGCGCGGTGTGCCGACGAGTGAAGATACGCGCCGCCTCGCAGAATCCCTCGGCGTGCCACTCGTGCCGATCGAGCATGTCGACCGAATCCACATCACCGTAGACGGCGCCGATGAGGTCGATGGCGATGCCCAGCTCATAAAGGGCGGCGGCGCTGCACTGCTTCGTGAGAAGATTATTGCCAATGCCAGCGACCTGATGATCGTCATCGCCGATCCATCCAAACAGGTGGATATGCTGGGGCAATTCCCGCTACCGGTCGAGGTGACGCCGTTCGGCTACACGATCACGGCCAAGAAGGTCTACGACGCCCTGAAAGCAGCCGGCGTCTCTAAGCCGCGCATCGATGTTCGCACCGGTGGCGGCAATAAGCCGATCGTAACAGACGGTGGAAATTACATCCTCGATTGTCACTGTTCCGTGATCCCGGATGCGCCGCGGGCGGCATTCGAATTGTCGTCCGTGCCCGGAGTCGTTGAGCATGGCCTGTTCATCAGCCTCGCCCGTACGGTGATCATCGGACAGGAGGATGGTGCATCGGTGTTTGAATACTAGACCATCCTACGCCATATCCCGCCGGGTACCCGAAACCGGAAGGATTTTTTAGATGGCAGACCTCGGATATGACTACGACCTGTTTGTGATTGGCGCAGGTTCTGGCGGCGTACGTGCTGCACGGATTGCTGCACAAGCCGGCGCAAAGGTCGCGATTGCCGAGGAGTATCGCGTTGGCGGCACCTGCGTCATTCGTGGCTGTGTTCCGAAAAAGTTCATGGTGTACGCCAGCGACTTCGGCGCGAAGATCAATGAAGCGCGTGAGTACGGCTGGAAGGTCGAGGAGAACGGCTTCGACTTTCCGAAATTCATGTCGAACATGCATGCTGAGGTCGACAGGCTTTCAGGCATTTATCTTCGCAACCTCGCCAATGCCGGCGTGGACGTTTTCGAAGAGCGTGCCGAGCTTAAGGACGCCAACACCGTTGTCCTCAAGGAGAGCGGCAAGACCTTTACCGTCGACAAGGTGCTGATCGCGACGGGTGGCACGCCCTGGCGCCCGGACTCCGATGAGTTGCCTGGCGTCGAGCACACGATCACGTCAAACGAGATCTTCCACATTGAAGAACTGCCGAAGCATATCGTGATTGCCGGCGGCGGTTATATCGCCTGTGAGTTCGCGCACATCTTTGCCGGTCTTGGTGTTGAAACCTGCCTTGTTTATCGCGGTGATACTGTTCTCAACGGATTTGACTGGGACGTGCGCACCGCCGTTCATGAGGGCCTCAAGGAGGCGGGTGTGCGTGTCATTACGCAGACGGTGTTCGACGAGATCAAGAAGGTCGAGGATGCCGAGTGCCCATATGAAGTGCATCTTCAAAACGGGACCAAGCTGAACGCCGATGTCGTCATGATGGCC
>JAYZBJ010000004.1:0-15072 GCA_036338795.1 Pseudomonadota bacterium
CTCTTTCCACTCCCTCGAAGCCCCACCCTTGCCAAGGAGCTCCAATGAAATGGAGGCTGCGCCCCGAATGCGGCAGCGAGGGGGCAGGTTTTAGGTGAAAGGTCGGTAATCTTCAGGCAGCCGCGAAGTTGCTTGTTTCGCTTGCTCCGCCAGCGCTTCTGAATATGGTGCGCGCCGAAACGCCAACCCCTGCTGCTGGAGCTGCACCGCCCATGGCCACGACCACCACCCCGCCGAAAAAAGTCGTCCTTGCCTATTCCGGAGGGCTCGACACCTCGATCATCCTGAAATGGCTCGAGACGGAATTTGGCTGTGAGGTCGTCACCTTCACTGCTGACCTTGGACAGGGTGAAGAGCTTGAGCCGGCCCGCCAGAAGGCGCTGAAAATGGGCATCCCGGAGAAGAACATCTTCATCGAGGACCTGCGCGAGGACTTTGTCCGCGATTATGTCTTCCCGATGTTCCGCGCCAATGCCGTCTATGAAGGCGTCTACCTGCTCGGCACGTCCATCGCCCGCCCGCTCATCGCCAAGCGCCAGATCGAGATCGCCCAGCAGGTTGGCGCTGATGCGGTCTGCCACGGCGCGACCGGCAAGGGGAATGACCAGGTCCGCTTCGAGCTTGGCTATTATGCCCTCCAGCCCGACATCCGCGTCATCGCGCCGTGGCGTGACTGGGATTTCAAGGGCCGTTCGGACCTTCTGAAATTTGCCGAGGAGCAAGGCATCCCGGTCCCGGCGGACAAGCGCGGCGAAGCGCCGTTCTCGGTCGATGCGAACCTCCTGCACACCAGTTCCGAGGGCAAGGCGCTCGAAGACCCGGCTGTCGAGACGCCGGACTTTGTCTACCAGCGCACCGTGAACCCGGAAGATGCGCCGGACACGCCGGAATACATCACCATCCAGTTCGAGAAGGGTGACCCGGTCGCCATCAACAATGAGGCGATGAGCCCGGCAACCCTGCTCACCGCCCTCAACGAGTATGGCCGCAAGCACGGCATCGGCCGGCTGGACCTTCTGGAAAACCGCTTTGTCGGCATGAAGTCGCGCGGCATGTACGAGACGCCCGGCGGCACCATCCTGCTGACCGCGCACCGCGGCATCGAGCAGGCCGCGCTCGACAAGGGCGCTGCCCACCTGAAGGACGAGCTCATGCCGAAATATGCAGAGCTGATCTATAATGGCTTCTGGTGGAGCCCTGAGCGCGAGATGCTGCAAGCCGCCATCGACCATTCGCAGCGCTTCGTGACCGGCGAGGTCCGCCTCAAGCTCTACAAGGGCAACACCATCCTGGTCGGCCGCTCATCGCCCTACTCGCTCTACAGCGAGAAGATCGTCACCTTCGAGGACGACCGCGGCGCGTATGACCAGAAGGATGCCGAGGGCTTCATCAAGCTGAACGCACTGCGGCTGCGGCTCTTGGCGGGCCGGGATAAAGAGGCGGGGCGGAATTAGTGTATACCCAGTCAGTCAATATTTGGTGGAAATGAGCAGTATTTACTATCTCCACCGATTTAGGAAAGTGAACGAGTTCCTCTATCAAGAGCTCGAATTATCAGAGGTGTTCGCCGCTTCTCCTCAACACCTAAATGACCCATTTGACTGTCAAATCGACCCCCAGGCAGCGATTAAACGGGCCTCTAGGCGCGTGAAAGATGCTGACCGTCTCGCGCTTTTTCGGGAGATGTCCGATAATTTTTCTGCTCAACCACCAGTCTTAAAACGCAAGGGAATTAGCTGCTTCTCCAAACATTGTGACTCTTTGACGATGTGGTCGCATTATGCAGATTCTCACTTTGGTGTCTGTCTGACCTACCAAATTGACGGCGATGCTTTGGCTGACAGGTATTCGTCAGATAGCACTGACCCCTATTTAGTAGCGATCGCCGACGTCGAGTATGGACGGACGTACTTCACCGATTGGCTGGTTTCCGGGGACTTAGAAGACCCGATTGAGGGAGAACCCGTAACAAGTGCTGCTGCAAAAACACTAGTAGTGAAATCCAGTGATTGGCACTATGAAAATGAAGTTCGTATCATCATGAGCGGGCCGGGTCCGATCGAACTTCCTCGCGACGCACTCAGTCAAGTACTCTTTGGTGTCAGAACGACCGAGTCATCGAAAAGAGCAATTCGTGCAATTGCTGAGAGGCGAAATCCAAACATCAACTTTGGACAATGTCGATTCACAGATGAGTTCGACTTCGGATTAACATTCGATGACATCTAACGAACTCGATTGCTCCCACCCCGTGCCGCCATCTCGCCGCGCCGCATAAAGACGCGGCTAACCTGTTGTTGCGGCTAGCCGCCTGACGCACCCCGCCCAGCGGCGCGCACCCGATCCTTCACCTTCAAGCCGCAAAACATGCGTGTTTCCTCTCCATCCTTCGACAGGCTCAGGATGAGGGCGTGTTGTGGGGCCTGGTCCTCATGGCCCTCACCCTGAGCGTGTCGAAGGGCGAGGGCCATCTGGCGACGCCTCCCCCACCCCAACTACGCAATTATCCTGATTGAGCGCGGCAATGGGGCGTTAGATGCTGTCTCCCGCAGGCCGAGTGAGGGGGGTGCAGGTATGGATATTGGCAAGCTGAGCATTGACGCGCTGGCGGTTGGCGCGCTTGCGGGCTTTGGCGCGCTGGTGCTGATCACGCTCGGACTCGTCTTCTGGTTCATCCGCCAGTCCGGAAAGAAACCGGGCGAGCTTTAGGCCGAAAGCTGAACGGCCACCGGCCCCGATCTGCAGTTGCGCCTTGTCGCGCGGTCCCGTAGCGTTCGCCTGACGTCTTGTGGGAGGGACAGACAGGTGAGCAGGATCATGACCGGCAGGCGCTTTTCCCAATTGGCGGCCGCAAGCCTCGCCCTTGCCGCCGCGCCAGTCGCCGCCGAGCCGCGCAATTCGGACGATCTCGCCGTCTACTACTATCAGCCCGTGCAAATCTGCGCCGATGCGCGCAAGGCCGAGGGCCTTCAGCTGACCGACCACGAACAGATCTGCTCGCACGCCAGGGCCATGTTGGCGGGCAAGCTGGAGGACGCCGAGACCGGCCCTGAAACCGCATATGAGGCGAACTTCTACTGGCATGCGCGCGCCTCGCTCGAAGCCCAGCTGCAAGGCATTTACCGGCAGATGGACGGCGCGCTCTCAAGCCGGGTCTGCGATCAGGTCAGGGCACAGGCTTCCGCGATCGACCGTATCGATCCTGCCGCCTGGCCGGACGAGTACGCCCCCACCGTCGAAGACCTTGATGAGAGCGTGAGCGGGCCGCTCGAACGGTGCCGAACCGCCTTCCCGTAAGACGAGCCCGCAGCCGCCCGCTTGACGGTCTTCGCGGCCTGTCCCACCTGACGGCAATGCCTATTCGCGCCTTTACCCCGTCAGACCTGCAAGCCCTCTACGCCATCAACCAGGCCTCGACGCCGGGTGTCAGCCATGAGGATAGCGCCGAGAGCCTTGGCGCGCTGATCGGGCTCGGCACCTGCCTCGTTGCGGCTGATGAGGCCGGCACGCCGCTCGGCTTCATCAACCTGGTCGAGCCGCTCACCGACGCCTATGCGAGTGACAATCTGCGCTGGCTCGAACGCTGGATGAAACGCCAGGACACCTCCATGCTCTATGTCGACCGGATCGCCATGGCCGAGGCCGCGCGCGGACAGCGCATCGGGCAACAGCTCTATGAAGCGGCCATCGCCGAGACCCGCGATCGCGGGCGCCGCTGGCTGACCGCCGAGGTCAACACCGATCCGGACAATCCCGGCTCCCACCGGTTTCATGACCGTCTCGGTTTCGTGCGCGTCGGCGAAGCCCGCTACAAGCCGGACTATGCCGTCGCCTACTACGCCAGAGAGGTCTGAGGCACACCATCCAGCCCGCGCCTCTCTGACAGGGGGGATCATGCCTCAACCGGCGACCTGTCGGATGATTTGAGGAAAATATCTGATGCGCCCCCGTGATTGCGGGTCGCGGCGCGGCAGACAGGCGGGAGAGGCGCCGGAGCGCCCTCGCCGGACCGTCACCAGAACGTGGCTGGAACGCCACCAGACCCTCACCAGAATGGATATTCCGGTGAAAACAGCCGGGGAAAGTCTGGCGCGTTTCCGCCCGGCTTTCTCTCAGTCGAGCAGCTGCACCATGGCGTAGCGGTTCAGCGCGGCCTCATCGAGGCCGAAGCCCGGGTCCTCCAGCTGGCGATGCTTGCCGTAATTCATCTGCGCTTCGAAGGCGGCGCGCGGCACATTCATTTGCACCAGATAATCCTCCACTCCGCCAGCCCGCTGGCGGCAAGCCACCGTCAGGCCTTCCCCATCCGTGCAACCAGAGACGACCCGCAGCCGGCCCCCGCCCTCATTGACATGTGGGCGCGCCACATAGGTCGCGAAGGATTTGAGATTGCTCATCGCTTCCGCATCCAGCGTGGCCGAGTCCGTCCCGAAAAAGACAAACAGTCCTTCATCCATTAGCTCGGCTTCCGGCGCACCTTCGATCGTGCGAGCCATGAAGGCGGCGCGGCCTGCCGTCTGCATGACATCCTTGCGCCACGGCTTGATCATGTCGCTGACCAGCGTGCTGACGCCGAGCGCCTCCTTCATGGCGCCTTCGGTCATCTGTGCCTGTTCGGGATGTTTCATCGCCATCTGCTGTGGTGGCGGGCCTTGCGGCAGGGAAGTCTGCTCCATCGGCTCATCACTGAGCAGGCTTTCATAGATCGACAGGTCGCTGTCCGACGTGTCCCGGCTGGCGGCGGCAACCTCCTGTGGTTGCGGATTTTCCAGCTGGTCGATCCGCGCCTCGACGAGGCTTCGGTTCCGCGAGTTCGGAAAGGCCGCCAGGAAGCTTTCCAGCACGCCGACACTGTTGGACGAAAGCGACGCGGTCAGCGCCGCCGCCTCGGATCGTTCGGCATCGCTGGTACTGCAGCCGGCAAAGCAGAAGTCGGCATTGCCGCGCAGCCCGCTTTCGACCCAGGGCTGCTGGCGGTAATTGGTGCGCTGCTCGACCCGTGTCGCGACCCGGCGGAACAGGGTTTCGGCGGCGATACCGGGCGTCGAGATCATCTCGGACAGGGCCAGCGTGAACTCGCTATTGCCGACGGTGCCGTCTTCAGCGACAGCGCCTGGCGCGGTCGAATAGGCGATCAGCGTGCCGCGCACCTTGCCAGAGGCGGCCAGACCGCCTGCCGTGGTGCGCACAGCCGCTGGCAGCGGGTTGTTGCGGCAGGCATCCAGCACAATGAAATTCGCTGCGTTGCCTGCGTTCTCAAGGTATCTGAACAAGAGCTCGAGGCGCGGTGCATTCGCCCAGATATCGGCCTCGTTATAGGCCACCAGGTCTGTCGGGATGAGGTAGTTCAGCCCTTCAGACTGCACCCCGTGACCTGCGAAAAAGAAGAAGCCTGTCGCGTCCGGGCCAGCATCGCGCAGGCGTGCGCCAAAGTCCGCGAAGGCCTGCTCCATCTGGTCCTCGTCGGCATTGAGCACGAGGTCCACCTCAAAGCCGAGGCCTTCGAGTGCGGCTGTCATCAGGCGCGCATCGCGGGCCGGGTTCTCCAGCGCCCATCCGGGCGTTTCATATGTCGAGTTTCCGATCACCAGCGCAACACGGGGTTCATCCCCCGGCCCCGGCATCGCTGCCGGCATGGCTGCTGCTGTTATTGCGAAACAGGCGGATATCACCGCCAGGAACAAGGTTCGCATCGTCTCTCTCCCACCCTTGGACGGGATAGAGTTTAACCGTTTTTTCCCGCTTGGGGAAAGTTTCGGTCAATTGTGGACGAGGGGCGCCGATCCCGAATTGGCCAGCGCCCGCTCGCTCCCCCATGGAAGCCGTCAGGCTTCCACCAAGCTACCAACAGCGCCCTTCGCACGACCCTTCCCGAGACGGAAAGCTGCCGGGCGTTCGTAGAGCGCGATTAGCGGCGTACCCTTGATGATACGATGAAAGATGAGAGGCGCGGACACAGCGAAGGCAAGAATTGCCAGGCTTGCCGTACCAATGTCCGGAATGAGTCCCGTCTCGGCGAGGCCCTTCTGGGCGACCTTCATCGGAATGAAGAAGGTCAGGTAGATCACGATCGAATGCTTGCCAGCATACCGGATCGCCCCACCAACCTTGAACCGCGCCATGAGCGCCGCGACCGTTACGATGGCAGCTGCACCGGCAAAGCCCATAACGAGGCTCAGTCCAGGCAGGTCGCTCAGGCCGAGGCCGACCAGTTCATGGTTCCAGACAGCCCAGGCGATAAGCGCGGCCAGCGCGACCTCCCAGCTTTTCGCCACACGGCTCGCCAGCGCGAAGATCTGCGGCGCGAAGGCGTAGCCCGCGAAGAAGAAGACATACCAGTTGGCGAAACGGTTGGTGACCGACCAGCCCGTCTCCACAAGCCCTGCATAGAAGATCGCATGCAGCGCACAGGCGCCGAGGAAGACCGCAATCGCCGGCACATCCTTCAGAAGGCGAGTCACGACGTAGAAGAACAGAAGCTGGTGAATGAACCACAGGCTGGACGCCGGGAAAATCAGCTGCTTGGCGAAGATCATCGCCACCGCGCCCGGGTCGGAGATCAGAAGGTTCGCCTCGAACGCCATCGTCTGCAGCCCGAGCCAGAGCACGTAGAAATAGGCGAAGTGGATGACCTTGCGGTCAATGTATTCGAGCATCGGCCCATGGATCGAGCGCGACAGGAAAAGGCCCGCGATCAGGAAGAAATCCGGCATCCTGAACGGCTTGGAGAAGGCCACCACATCGTGCATCCAGCCGGTGCCTTGAACCATCTCGCCATAGTTCAGCGTGGAGTGCATCATCACGACAAGAATGATGCAAATCCCCTTGCCGTAATCGACCCAGTTGATGCGGTCTGCCGTCATGATCCTGCTCCTCGGAGAATTCACCTGACAGGGGAGACGCAAGAATCGTGCTCACTTCTGAGGGGTTCTGTGTCCCCGAATGTGACAAAGCGGGACAGCTCGCCCTTGAAATGTCTTGGTTTAAGCCAAGCCCTGCCACAGGATGAGCTTTCAGTAATCAGGCTCCGGGGGCTTCCGGTACGGGCCAAACCGTGTTTGAAACGCACCCGAAACGTCGCTCCCGGCGGCAAGTTAGGGTTCTAAGGAGGCACCATGGCAACGCTGGCTCTGGTCGACGATGATGAGAACATCGTCGCTTCGCTGAAAATGTTCTTCGAGGCCGAAGGCTATACGGTGAAGACGTATTATGATGGCCTGGCTGCGCTTTCCGGGCTGACCGAGACGCCGCCTGACCTGGCGATCCTCGATGTGAAGATGCCAAAAATGGACGGCATGGAACTGCTGCGCCGTCTGCGTCAGACGTCGGAACTCCCCGTCATCTTCCTCACCTCCAAGGATGAGGAGATCGACGAGGTCATCGGCTTCAACATTGGCGCCGACGATTTCGTCCGCAAACCCTGCTCGAACCGTCTCCTTTCAGAGCGGGTCAAAGCCGTGCTGCGCCGCTCGCGCGGCGGTGAGCCGGGTAATGAGGAAGGCGACCAGAAGCCGATTGTGCGGGGCCGCCTCACGCTCGATCCGAACCGTCACGCCTGTTCCTGGGACGGCGAACCGGTCCGGCTGACCGTCACCGAATTCCTTATCCTGCAGTCGCTGGCGCAGCGTCCGGGTTATGTGAAGTCCCGCGACCAGCTGATGGATGCGGCCTATGACGACCAGATCTACGTCGACGACCGCACCATCGACAGCCACATAAAGCGTCTTCGCAAGAAGTTCCGCGAGGTCGATGGCGAGTTTGACGCTATCGAGACGCTCTACGGCGTTGGCTATCGCTACAATGAAAGCTGAGGCAGGCGCACGCCTTTAGGCGTTCATCTGCAGCTGACCAAGGAAGTCCCGTTTGCCCAGCGGGACGCCTTTCATGCGCAGGATGTCGTAAGCCGTCGTCGCATGGAAATAGAGGTTCGGCTTGGAGAAGGAGAACAGGAAGCCTTCAGCCTTGAACGGCATTTCCATCTCCTTGAACTTGAAGACCACATCCTTGCCAATGAGCGCGTCAACCTCTTCACGGGTAAGCGCATCCAGCTTCTGGCGGGCCTCGGCCACCATGGCCTGGAAACCGGCAAAGTCATGCTCTGGAAGGGATGAACGCGCGTGGGACACGCCCGCCTTCACATCCTCGATTGCCTCGATCGAGTGATGAACCACCGAGTCGATCTGAAACGTCAGCGGCAGCATATCGTCAAAGATGCGGTCCCGCAGCAGGTCATCCGGGCTGCGTCCCTGGCCCTCATAGTGTTGCGCAGCCTTCTCAAGAATACCCTGCATGCTGCCCACCATTTGCCGGAATGGGGGGATAACCGTGTCGTAAAGCGATAGCGTCATTGCGTTTTTCCTTCCTCGGTCTTGTTTCAGGAAAGCGCTAATGCCTGTCAGTGGTACGGGCAATAGGGTGTTTTGGGGGCTTTGCTCAGGCCGCTCAGCGCCTTATGCCGGAACCGAACGTAACTGGAGACCAGACCCATGGCTGACGCCGAAAACACGATCCTCATGGAAACCACCAAGGGCCCGGTGAAAATCGAACTTCGCCCGGACCTCGCCCCGAACCACGTTGCCCGCATCAAGGAGCTGGCACGCGAAGGATTTTATGACGGTATCGTCTTCCACCGCGTGATCGACGGCTTCATGGCACAGGCTGGATGCCCGAACGGCACAGGTACAGGCGGCTCCGACAAGCCGGACCTTCAGGCCGAATTCAATGCTGAGCCACACGTGCGCGGCATCTGCTCAATGGCCCGAACCAACCAGCCGCATTCGGCCAACTCGCAATTCTTCATCGTGTTCGACGATGCCCGCTTCCTCGACAAGCAATATACCGTCTGGGGACAGGTCGTCGAAGGCATGGATAATATCGACCAGCTCAAGCGCGGCGAGCCGGTACGTGAGCCCGATTCCATCATCTCGATGAAAGTTGCCGCTGACGCCTGAGGCATCGCGTAAGGCAGACGAGATGGCCAGGAGAGACAAGGCAGAGAAGAGAGCCCGCAAGGGCAACAGCCGACAGCTGTTCGGCTCCCGCATTGCGCGGCTGATCTTCGCCTCGAACCTGGCCGGTCTCGCCATCCTCATCGTCGGCGCAATGGTGCTGAACGAGATGCGGGCGAGCTTCGTCGTTGCCAAGAAACAGGACCTTGTCGGACAAGCGCAGGTCTTCTCGAACCTGCTGGCCGAGGGCGCAACCTTCGGCCAGCCGCAGCCTGTCATGGATGAAGACCTTGCACGTGCGACACTGGCGGACCTTTCCCTTCCCGTGTCCGTGCGCGGGAAGGTCTACTCCGCCGACGCCGAACTGATCGGCGACAGCTATTTCCTTTCTGACCGGGTCATCGTGTCTGCCCTGCCCCCCATCCCGGAGCCGAGCGAACTGTCCAAGCTGGGCCGCTCCCTTTCGGAGTGGGCAGTGTCCACATTCGGCGCCCTGATCCCCAACCGAGGCGGCGACGCAGTTCGCACGCAGACTTTCCAGCAGGAATTCTCCGTTGCACTGGGCGGCGGCGAGGCAGCCAGCCAGCGTTTCAATGATCGCGGACAGCGCATCATCTCGGTATCGGTCCCGGTTCAGCACGTCTCAGCGGTGGTGGGCGTGCTCACGCTGGAATCAAATGATATTGACGACATTATCCGGGCAGAGCGCGCCGCGCTCATCCCGTTTATTGGCGTTGCCGTGCTGGTCGCGATGATTACGTCCGGTCTCCTCACAATCGGTATCGCCCGGCCGCTGCGCACGCTCGCTCGTGCTGCGGACGATGTGGGTTCGGGAACATCGCAGACGCTTGACCTGCCAAAGGTCACCCGTCGCCGCGATGAGATCGGCGCGCTCGCCAACTCGATGCAGGAAATGACCGAAGCCCTGTTCGAGCGCATAACGTCAAATGAGCGCTTCGCCGCCGACGTCGCGCATGAGCTCAAGAATCCGTTGACGTCTATTCGCTCCGCGGTCGAAACGGCAGAACGCGTTCAGGACAACCCTGAAGCGATGCAGAAGCTGCACAAGGTTATCGCGCAGGATGTCGGCCGGCTCGACAGGTTGATCACGGACATCTCGAATGCCTCACGCCTCGAGGCTGAGATCACGCGTGTGCCAACCGAGACCCTGAATATCTCCCGATTTGTGGAAGATATCGTCTCGACATATGAACACCTCGCCCTGGACGGAGGCCGCGCAACGGTCGGCTTCAGCGATGACACGATGGGCGCAGGCCTGCGCGTGCGTGGACGTGAAGGCCCGTTGGGACAGGTCATTCGTAATCTCATCGACAATGCCCTGTCTTTCTCGCCTGATACGGGCCGTGTGCGTGTCCGTGTCGAGCAAGGGCGTCTCGGCCCGCAGACAACCGCGCTCATCTACGTTGAAGATGAAGGCCCGGGTATCCCCGACGACAAGCTCGAAAAAATCTTCGACAGGTTCTATACAGATCGTCCAAAAGGCTCTGCATTCGGTAAGAATTCCGGCCTTGGCCTGTCCATCGTCCAGCAGATCGCAACGACGCATATGGGCCGGGTATGGGCTGAAAACCGCTCCGAAGGTGGTGCCCGTTTCGTCGTCGAACTGCCCGCCATCTAAGCGTTTGTGCAGACGAAACTGCTTGACCTATGCGAAACCCATGTCAGCATCTTCGGTTTGGGGCCGATTGGTATAGGGTAGATGATCGGTATTGTAGTCGTCAGCCATGGCAAGCTGGCAAGAGAATTGGTTCGAGCGACAGAGCATGTCGTGGGCGAACAGGAGTATTTCCGGTCGATATCGATCGAGGCGGAAGACGATATCGATGCGCGGCGTGAACAAATCCGAGAAACGGTTGCCGCGTGCAATACCGGCAAGGGCGTCATCATCCTGACCGACATGTTCGGCGGCACACCATCCAACCTCGCCATTTCAGTCATGCCAGACGCCAAAATCGATGTGATCGCCGGTGTGAACCTGCCGATGCTGATCAAGCTGGTCGAGGTCCGCGATCAGGTGAAATTCGATGAAGCGATCCGTGTTGGGCGTGACGCCGGGCAGAAATATATCCGGGTAGCGTCTGAAGTCATGGATCGCACAGCGTGAAACAGCCTGACACTGAGGTCGAACAGACCGTCCGCATTGTGAACCGCAAGGGCCTGCACGCGCGTGCGTCTGCAAAGCTCGCCAAGCTGGCGGTGACACTGCCCGCGCAGGTGTTTGTCGTGCGCGAAGGCGAAGTTGCCAATGCGCACTCGATCATGGACCTGCTGATGCTGGCAGCCCATCAAGGCAGTGACGTTACCGTAAAGGCTTCAGGCGACGACGCCGCCGCATCGGTCGAAGCGGTTGTCAGCCTCATCGCCGACGGCTTCGGCGAACGGGACGAAGACGACTGATCCCTAAAGAAAGATCGGCGCGATCCAGTAGCCGATTGCCGTGATGATCACGATCCCCGCAAGATTGATCCGCAGACCCCGCTTCATCATCTGCGCCATGCTGACTTCACCGCTCGCATAGACGATGGCGTTTGGAGCCGTCGCGACAGGCAGCATGAATGCGCATGAAGCCGCAACTGCAGCCGGGCCGAGAAGGCTTGCCGGTGCGACGCCAATTCCTATTGCCAGCGCGCCGAGGATCGGAGCGAGCGTCGTCATGGTCGCGACATTCGAGGTCAGTTCTGTCAGGAAGATTACGAGCGTAACGACCGCAGCGACGAAGAATATTGGCGGCAGGACAGACAGGACACCCAGCTGTTCGCCAATCCACGTCGAGAGCCCCGTTCGGGAGATGCCATTGCCAAGGGCGATACCGCCGCCGAACAGGATGAGCACACCCCAGGGCAAACGCTCGGCCTCCTGCCAGTTCAGTAGCGCCCTTTTCTCCTCACTACCTGAGGGCACAAGGAACATCAGGATTGCTCCGAAGATGGCGATCATCATGTCGACTTGTGCCCCGCTATAGGTCGACAGCAGGCCCCAACCGGCGGCCTCCAGCGCCTGCACGATCAAGATGCGAAGCACCCACAGTGTCGCAATCAGGCCGAAGACAGCTGCCGCCCGCGCCTCCGGCTTGGTAATGCGGCCGAGCTCGCTCAACTGGCGACGCACATCATCCCGCATTGCTGTGCCGTGATCGAGCTTTGGCAAACCCCGCGTCACGCTCCACCATGCCACGGGCACGAGGATTGCCGCCGCCGGGATGCCGAACGCCATCCATTGCGGGAACCCAATCGTGGCGCCAGCTTCAGCTTGCAGCCAGTTGATCGCAATCAGGTTGGTCGGCGTTCCGATGGGGGTCGCAACACCCCCGATTGAGGCTGCATAGCAAATGCCCAGAAGGAGTGCCGCTGTCATCTTGCGCGTTTCGCCGCCGAGTGCTGCTGCGGCTGACAAGGCAATCGGCATCATCATCAGCGTCGAGGCGGTATTTGATATCCACATCGAGAGGAGTGCGGTCGCAGCCATGAAGCCGAAGATGAGCGACTTTGGCGCCGTACCGACGCGGCAGACAACGTTGAGTGCGATACGCTTGTGCAAGTCCCAGCGCTCAATCCCCATCGCTACAACGAAGCCGCCAAGCAAAAGCACGACGATATGGTTCATATAGTCGCCGCCCACCGCCTTCGGGCTGCCCGCATCCAGTAGCGGAAGGACAACTAGCGGCAGGAGCGAAGTCGCCGGAATCGGGATGGCCTCGGTCGCCCACCACACCGCCATCCAGACGAGAAGGCAAGCAGTACCCCACGCCGCAAAGCTGAGCCCTTCGGGCGCGCCAATCACGAACATGATGAGCGCGAGTGCTGGCCCCAGGACCAAGCCTACTGATTTCGCAGAAATTGTACTTCCTCCCATTGCGGCGCAATGGGCCAGCGAGCGCCCGCCAGGTCAAGGTCTTTCCCGCGTGAAATCAGCGTTCCAGCACCAGATCGTCGCGATGGATCACCGCGGGACGGCCACGATAGCCGAGGCGGGCCTCGATATCATCGGAATGGGCGCCGGCAAGGCGCTGGACGTCTGCCGCGTCGTATGCCGTCACACCTTTGGCCACCGTTTCTCCGGAAGGGCCTTTGATGGCGACGGCAGCCCCTTTCTCGAAGCGCCCCTCAACACCGGTCACACCAATCGCAAGAAG
Source organism: Pseudomonadota bacterium (assembly GCA_036338795.1). Taxonomy (GTDB): domain Bacteria; phylum Pseudomonadota; class Alphaproteobacteria; order Caulobacterales; family Hyphomonadaceae; genus Henriciella. The sequence continues at coordinate 13,102 of JAYZBJ010000004.1, forward strand.
GCTGGCGCCGCCCGTGAGCGCCTTCACGGCCCCGGCGTCAACGAGGACTGCTCCTTCAGGCGTCAGATGGCCTTTCAACCAGGTCTGACGGGCTGTGGCAGGCGATACGGGTGGAATGATCCAAGTCACACGCTCGCCAGCCGTGATTGCGCCAATCGGATGATGACGTTCGCCAAGCGTAATCGCTGTGGCGCACCCAGCGCCGAAGGCGATCCTTGCGGCTGCGAGCTTGGTCGCCATGCCGCCCGTACCGACACCGGCCTCCGCATTGGCTGATCCGGCCATGGCCTCATGCGCTTCGGTCAGCTCGTGCAGCTCCGGAATATGTTCGGCCTTTGGATTCTTTCGTGGGTCAGCGGTGTACAAGCCGTCGACATCGGATAGCAGCACCAGCACATCTGCACTTAGCATCTGCGCCACGCGCGCCGCCAGACGGTCATTATCGCCATAGCGTATCTCTTCGGTGGCGACAGTATCGTTTTCATTGATGACCGGCACGGCACCCGCCGCGAGAAGTGTGTCGAGCGTTGCCCGCGCATTCAGCCAGCGGCGACGGCGTTCTGTGTCTTCCAGTGTCAGCAGCGACTGAGCGGCCTTGATCCCGTGCGGCTCCAGCGCGTCAGCGATTGCGGACATGAGAAGAGGTTGGCCAAGCGCTGCGGCAGCCTGCTTTTCTTCCAGACGCTTGTGCGATCCCTTGCCGAGATGCGGTCGGCCGAGCGCCATCGCTCCTGAGGATACCCAGACGATTTCGCGACCTTCCTTGCGGAGAGCCGCAATGTCTGCCGCAAGACCATTCAGCCATTCGCGCCTCGGAGCACCTTTGGCGGCGATCAGAGAAGACCCGGTCTTGATGACAATCCGGCTGGCAGACTGAAGCGGCGACGCCATCAGGGCTGCCAGCCCTCATCGGCGTTGTCTTCTTCCTCGAGGTCGTGCAGGTGCCCCAACTCCCTGGCAATCAGGCCGAGCGCCTTGCGAACGCCTGTGCCTGCGACGGAAGAGATTCTGAGCGGCTCATGTCCACATGCATCCTTCAGGAGGGCTGCCTGTTCATCCACCATTTCTTCCGTCAGCGCGTCGACCTTGGTCAGCGCAACGATTTCCGGCTTGGTCGCCATGTCCGAATTATATTCTTCCAGCTCACGCCTGATCGTTCGCCAGGCGCCGGCGACATCGTCCTGCGTACAATCAATCAGGTGGAGCAGCACCTTGCAGCGCTCGACATGCCCAAGGAACCTGTGGCCGAGGCCAGCGCCTTCAGCAGCGCCCTCGATCAGCCCCGGAATATCCGCGAGCACGAACCGTGTCCCCGGCCCAAGATCAACCACGCCGAGACCGGGATGCAGTGTGGTGAATGGATAATCTGCGACCTTCGGCTTTGCCGCCGTTGCGGCGCGAATGAAGGTCGATTTTCCGGCATTGGGCAGGCCCAGCAGGCCGGCATCCGCAATGAGCTTCAGGCGAAGCCAGACAGTGCGCTCTTCACCCTCCTCACCCGGATTTGCCCGGCGAGGCGCGCGGTTGGTCGAAGTCTTGAAGTGCAGGTTCCCCCAGCCACCATTGCCACCACGCGCGAGCATCACGCGCTGTCCGACTTCCGTCAGATCGGCAATCAGCGTTTCTTGGTCTTCTTCGAAGATTTGCGTGCCAACGGGCAGCTTGACGATCTTGTCGTCACCAGAGCGGCCATGACGCTGCTTGCCCATCCCATGACCACCTCGCCCGGCCTTGTGGTGTTGCTGGTAGCGATAGTCGATGAGCGTGTTCAGGCCCTCGACGGCTTCGGCAAAGACGTGCCCGCCTCGCCCGCCATCGCCGCCGTCCGGGCCGCCAAACTCAACATAGGCTTCGCGGCGGAAGGAGGATGAGCCCCTGCCGCCGTCACCGGCCTTGATATAGATCTTGCACTGATCGAGGAATTTCATGCCCGCGTCTTTAACGCGTTCCGGCGCGCGGCGCTATGGCGGC
>JAYZBJ010000005.1:0-9545 GCA_036338795.1 Pseudomonadota bacterium
CTCGGCCACCGCTGGCGCCGTCGCAATTGCGCCGAAGCTGGCTGTTAGCGCGAGCGCCATCAAAGATTTTTTGAAGATTGACATCGTCCCCTCCGAGTCTGGAATTACTTGCACCGCACCATCCACAGATTGGCGATGCGAGGCAAGGTCATTATCCCAGAAACTCAGACAGGTGTCGGCCTGTTTATTCAGGCTGCGTTCTTGCGCTCCAGCGCGCTGACGAGTTTCTCTTTCCACACCTTTGGCGCTCCGGCCTGAACCGCGAGCAGTTTGGCGCGGCGGTAGAACAGGTGGCAATCGACTTCCCAGGTGAAGCCCATACCACCATGGGTCTGGATGTTCTCTTTCGAAGCGAACCAGAACGCCTCACTTGCGGCCAGACGCGAAGCGGCAGCCGCCTCCGGAAGTTCGGACGCGTCTGTCGAAAGCGCCCACGCGCCGTAATAACAGTTCGAGCGAGCCACCTGATTTTTAACGTACATTTCTGCAAGCTTGTGCTTGATCGCCTGGTTTCCGCCGATTGGGCGACCAAACGCATAGCGCTCCTTGGCGTATTCAGTCGCCATTTCAAGGCAGCGGTCCGCGCCGCCCAGTTGCTCGAAGCCGATGAGCACAGCAGCGCGATCAAGAAGCTGGGCGTTGAGGTCTGCGCCGGCACCCGCTTCTCCAATACGCTGTCCCGGCGCACCCTCGAACACGATCTCGGCGTGGCTACGGGTCGGTTCAAGCGTGGAAACGGATTTGCGTGAAACGCCCGGACCGTTCAGGTCAACAAGCACAAAGCTTGCGCCAGAGCCTTCCTTGCAAAGGACGATGGCATGCGTCGCGACATCACCATCGGTCACTGGCACTTTCGTCCCGGACACCTTGGAGCCATCGAAAGTCGTCTTCAGCTTGCTTGCATCCGGATTGCCCGGGCCTTCGCTCGCAGCGTAACAACCGACCACCTCGCCAGAGACGACTTTCGGAAGAACATCGCTCTTCTGCGCGTCGGAGCCCGCGAGCTTGAGCGCCTCTGCGAAGAAGTAGGCGGTCGATGCAAAAGGAACCGGCGCCAGGGCACGCCCCATCTCTTCCGCGATGACGCAGAGCTCGAGCATCCCGAGGCCAAGCCCGCCGAACTCCTCAGGGATAGCCGTTCCGAGCCATCCCATCTCGACGACCTGCTTCCAGACGCCCTCATGGTGCGACTTGTCTTCATTATCGAGCACTTCACGAACATGAGCCGTAGTGCATTGTGCGCTCAGGAATTTCCGCGCCTCACCGGCAAGAAACTTCTGGTCCTCGGAAAAGTCGAAATTCATACGACGTCCACTCCCTGGAATTATGTCTGATGAACGTACAATAGCGAACGGAAAGCTGACCGGAAGCCGTCTCGCAGGGGAAGGCGCGCAACGTGAACTGCGACGAACAATTTGGCGGATAGATCAAATTTGCCAGACCCGCTTCACCACCCCTCAAATCAGTCGTGCAAGAAGGGGTGAAGACGGAGGCTGACTATGGCGAAAGCGCTATTTCACAAATCACAACGGGTATTCGTAAAACCCGTCGGCACGTGGGCACTGGTCGAGAAGGTCCTTCCTCACTGGGTCAAGGACGTCGAGGAGCCGCTGCGCGTGACCTCTGACGTGGGCCTCGGTCGCGAGTTTTCCGCTGGCGAGCTTGCGTCAGAGGAAGTGATGCGCGGCCGGGACCGCTCCAACAATGATGGCGATGTCGAGCTGGAAAACTGGCGTATCCACCGCGCCAAGAACCGCTGGCAGGAAGGCGAAGACACGGCCACCCACCCCTATCCCGGTACATTCCCCGTCGTGATGACGGACGAAAATGACTGGGGTGGCTGGCGCGTGCCGGGGTCTGAGTATGATCGCGATCCGGCGAAGATCGAATATCAGGCCCGCCTGATCATGAACTCGCCTAGAATGCTGAAGGTTTGCCGGCAACTTGCCGAGATTGCATCACGTGGACAAAGCCAGATGCCGGATGACCTCAAGAAAACCGCTCGTGAGTGTCAGCGAATCCTTCGTCATGTTTATGAAGTCGGCGACGCGCCGAAAATCGCTGCCGAATAGCTGCGCCTTGGCGGACACCTCTCATTGTTAGGCTGAGTTGCCTGTCCTATCTCTGTCGCGACAGATAACGCGACAAGACAGGACAGGACTTCCATGCGCACGGACACACCGGTTTCGGTCAAGCTCGAAGACTACTCACCCTACCCGTTCGACATCGAAACCGTTTCGATGACGTTTTCGCTCGAACCGGAAGCGACGCGCGTGCTGACGCGGATGACCGTCAAGCGCAGGCTACCTGGCACATTTGTCCTGGACGGCGTTGGGCTCAAGCTGAACGATATCAAGCTCGACGGAAACCGGCTTTCCGAGAGTGCATACAACGTTGGCGAAGAGACGTTGACTCTGCCGTCAGTGCCGGACAGCTTCACGCTCGAGACTGACGTCACAATCAATCCGTCCGCCAATACCGCCCTGTCCGGTCTTTATATTTCTGCTGAGCGTTTCTGCTCGCAATGCGAAGCAACGGGCTTCCGGAGAATTACCTACTGGCCGGACCGGCCGGACGTCATGAGCCGGTTTCACGTTCGCATCGAAGCCGACAAAGCTCGTTATCCAATCCTTCTGTCGAACGGCACGCCGGGCGCATCTGGCAATATAGAGAACGGTCGCCATTTTGCTGAATGGGACGATCCGCACCCCAAGCCGTCATACCTGTTTGCCCTTTGCGCCGGGGATTACGATGTCTGGCGGGATACCTTCACCACGATGAATGGGGACCATGTCGACCTCGGCGTTTACGTCGACAAGGGACAAGCCGCCCGGGCGGAATGGGCTATGGAAAGCCTGAAAGCGTCGATGAAGTGGGATGAAGAGCGATTTGGCCGCGCCTACGATCTCGGCGTGTTCAACATTGTCGCTGTCCGCGACTTCAATTTCGGCGCGATGGAAAACAAAGGCCTCAACATCTTCAATTCCGCCTATGTTCTGGCAAGCGAGGACAGTGCGACGGATGCAGACTTTGAAGCCATCGAAAGCATCGTTGGTCACGAATACTTTCACAACTGGACAGGCAATCGCATCACCTGCCGCGACTGGTTCCAGCTATGCCTCAAGGAAGGCCTGACCGTCTTTCGGGATCAGGAGTTTTCATCGGACCTGCGGTCACGTCCTGTCCAGCGGATCAAGGATGTAATGCGACTTCGGTCACGTCAGTTTGCTGAGGATGGCGGCCCGCTCGCGCACCCTGTTCGCCCGCAATCCTATGGATCGATCGACAATCTCTACACTGCGACGGTCTACGAAAAGGGGGCAGAACTCATCCGCGCGCTGACCGTGCTTATCGGCGATGACGCATTCGACAAGGGTATGCAGATCTACTTCGACGAGTTCGACGGAACCGCATCGACAATCGAAGATTTCTACTCCTGCTTCGAGAAAGCATCCGGCGAGGATCTCTCACAATTCCAGCTCTGGTATGCCCAAGCCGGAACACCGAAAGTAGCAATCGACGAAAGCTGGAACGAGACGAGCGCGACGCTGACCCTGACGCTTTCCCAAGAAACGTCCGCCACACCAAAACAGCCCAACAAGAAACCGGTACCAATCCCGCTTCGTGCCGCACTTCTCGATGGTCAGGGCGGTCACATGGATGCCGAAGGCTGGGAGAACGGGGAAACCGTGATCGTTCTGGACGAGGCAGACAAGACGGTCACGATTGAATTGCCGAAAGGGAGTTCGCGGCCACTGCTGTCGATCAACCGTGAATTCAGCGCACCTGTCCGCATCGCACGTGATCTGACCAGGGACGACCTGCTCAAGCTAGCGGCGGCGGAAACAGATCCGTTCAATATCTGGGACAGCTTCCAGTCGCTTGCAAAGGCTGAAATCTTCCGTTTGCTGGATGAGCCGCAGTCGCCAACAGATGAGGCCCTGGTGGGCGCACTTTCGGAAGCAATTCGTCATAATGAGAACGATCCGGCATTCGCCGCCCTTCTTACGGCGTTGCCAGACATAGGTGAGCTGTTCCAGGAGCGTGACCCGGCTGATCCGGCGGGTCTCGATGATGCCCACAAACGGCTGCGCAGGGCTCTCGCCAAGGAACTGTCGGGCGACATCACGCGCATCCTCGAAAAGCCAACCCCTGCCCCGTTCAAACCAGATGCGGAGCAGGCCGGCATACGGGCGCTTCGTTCTGCGATGATTGGTCTTCTCGGTGCCACAGGAGCAGATGACGCGGCAGATAGACTGCAAGCCCTGTTCTCTGCCGCGACGAGCATGACCGAAAGCCTCGCATGCCTCCGCGCGCTGGTCACCATCCCCGGCAAGGCACGCGATGAGGCGATTGCGACCTTCTACGAACGCTGGAAGGATAATCCGCTTGTGATCGACAAATGGTTCGCCGTTCAGGCTGGCCAAGGCACGGCGGAGGACGCGGAACGCCTGTCCCGGCACGCCGACTTCGACATGACGAACCCGAACCGCGTCCGCTCGGTCGCTGCCGCGTTCGCAATGACCAATCTTCCAGCGTTTCATGCACCTGATGGCAGCGGGCACCGCGTCATTGGTGAAATCATCAAGCGTGCCGACAAGTTGAACCCCGCGCTTGCGGCCCGTTTGCTGACAAGTTTCGAGCAATGGAAAAAGCTCGAGCCCCAGGCACGCAGCAGCGCGGAGACGGTCCTTCGAGGTCTCGACGCGTCCGGTCTGTCCAAGAATGCGATGGATATCGTTTCTCGCGCATTGGAGTAAATGGCGACTCGGTTTCATTAACGTAGGTGCAAGTATTTATGGGGGATGTTCCCCGATCGATCGAAACCTGCGTCAGGAACCGGACCTTTGGCACCTTCTGCCCCTTCCAACGGCAAGGCTAAGGACGGCGTGCGGGGCACCAAAAGGGCCAGCACGCTAAAGGCCATCCTCGTCCTGACTCTCGTTGTGCTTACAGCTGCACTCGGTCTGATGATCTGGAACAGCTACCAGGCGCGCAACACCCAAGACCTCAAACTCCTGCAACGAGATGTATTGCTCGTCGGAGAGCGGTTCATCAGACGCGCAGACAGGGCGGCCGACCGTCTTGAAAACGAGTTGCGCGCAGGAATACGGCTCACGTCGATCGATACGGATTTTCTCGGTGTCGACACCGTGCATCGCCTCGACGAGGCATTGGCTTCCGACACTCGCAAGATTGCAGATGCCGGTGCTGCCGCAAAGGAGCTGTCCAATACAGGGCAGAGGTTGGGGCTGCTTGACGATGGACGCCTGGTCCTCAGTTACATTCCGACCGTCGGCAGCCCGATCGTGGCAACCGTGGATGCCCACCGCTGGCTGCCTGGGGTCGGGCCGGATTCCCGGATCGTCCTTTATGGCCGAGCAACGGTTTCCGCGGGCGACGGCACCGTGATCCCGGCTAATAGCCGGATCAGGGAGAGAGGCTCTGGCTTCCGGTTTGACGGACCGATGAACCGCTCAGCAACAGCATGCGCCGATATCCACGGCGCAACATTCACGATGTGCCTCTCGCGAAACAGCCCGTTGCTGACGCTCGACATGATCCTTTCGTTGTTACTCAACATCCTGTTGGTTTCAGCGCCGGCTCTGGCCATTATCGGCCTCTATAAGCAATCCAAGGCAGAACCTGTCGCCGCAGCTCTGTCGAACAGTCGTCAAACGCCTGATACATCGCGGGTCGAACTGGCAGCAGCAAATGCCGGTATGGGCTTCTGGGACGTTCGCCCCGGCGACCGGACAGCGTGGGTAAGTGAAGAGGCCGCGCGGCTGCTCGGCCGTCAGATGGGGGGGCGAATTGATCAGGCTGCGTTTGTGGAGGCGTTCTACCCCAACCACAGGGACCGCTTGCAAGAAACGCTGGCGGACGCTCGACCGAACCGCCCTTTTTCAATCGACCTCGCATCGGCGACGTCGACCGGAGAATCATGGATCGAGCTTCGCGGTTGTCAGGTCTTCGATACTTCAACCGGCACCACCATCATCAGCGGTGTCATGTTCGATGTCACGGACATGGTGCGGCGGCGTGAAAAGCACCGCACAGCAGACGCTCGCCTTCGCGGCGCTATCGAAAGCTTCCCGTGCCCCTTTGCACTCTGGGACAACAAGAAACGCCTCGTCTTCTGGAACAAGGCGTTTGAGACAATCTTCGAGCTGAGCGACGTCTTGCGTCCGGGCGTCAGTCAGGAAACCGTGCTCGTCACCCGAAGCGGAAAAGTGATCAGCGAGAAGTCCAATCCGGGCGACCCCGGAACGCTTCTGCTCGGCCTTCGTAGCGGAGAGTGGATCAAGCTGGTCGAACGCGCGACCACATCGGGCACGATCATCAGCTTCGGTCTCGACGTGACCAATGATGTTCAGAACGAAGACAAGCTTCTCAAGCAGAAGACCCGCCTCAAGGCGCTTGTACAGGAGCTGGAACGCTCAGAGGGACACAAATCCGAGCTGGCCAGAAAGTATAACGAGGAAAAAGCAAAAGCTGAGAAGTCGGCCGACTCAAAGGCAGCTTTCCTCGCAAATATGAGCCATGAGCTGCGCACACCGCTCAACGCGATCAACGGGTTCTCGGAGATCCTCGTGAATGAGATGTATGGCCCGCTCGGTGACGAACGCTATCAGGGGTATGCGGCCGACATCCTGACATCTGGCCAACACCTGCTGGACATGATCAACGACATCCTCGACATCGCGAAAATCGACGCCGGCAAGATGACGATTGATCCCAAACCGATCGATCTCGTTGATCCGGTGGATGCTGCGGTTCGCATGATCCGGCGCAAGGCCGAGGACAAAGGTGTTCAGGTCATCCTGCAGGCTGACAACGACCTTCCGCTGATTGATGCAGACCACCGCGCCGTCCGGCAGATGGTGCTGAACCTGATCTCAAACTCTATCAAGTTTACAGACTCCGGAGGCCGGATCACAATCGCTGTGCAGCAACGAGATGAGTTCCTTCGGGTCGCTGTTCGGGACACCGGCATCGGTATTCCGAAAGAACACATCCCTCGCCTCGCAAAACCGTTTGAGCAGGTGCAGGATACCCGTGAGCGAAACTTTGAGGGCACCGGCCTCGGCCTCGCCCTTACGAAGTCGTTCGCCGAAATGCATGGCGGCAAGCTGACGATCGCAAGTGAGCCGGGCAAAGGTACCCTGGTCTGCTTCTACTTACCGGTCGCTACAGACGACGCCCGACGTGACAAGTTCGTCGCCTAGTCGCCTTAGCTGCGGGCCTCGACTTCTCTCTCAATCCGGAGCGCAGCATCATTCACGCAGGTTTCGGCAGCGCGGGCCAGCCCCTGAATGCGGGCCGCAGCGCTATTGCCTGACGCCACCAAAGAGGCCTCCTCGGACCATTGCGCCACCGGAAGTCGCGAGCTGCCATCCAGCAGTGTCAGCTTCAGATGGCAGCGAGCCGTCAGCCCTTGGACGGTCAGATCGGCAACGCGCCAGTGCAGCTCGTAATCGCCGCTGACGCCAGCAGAGTCGTCAATTGCATAGCCAGCGCCGGAACCATTGAAACTATCAACCAAGTTGGTCTGGAGAAGACGTGTCACTCGATCCATCCAGGCCACGCCTTTAACGACCTGCAGACCGCTATTGGCAGCCTCGGACACAAGGTGACGACCTGCAATCAAGCGCGACGCTTCAGGTTCCCGCACGATCAGGACGGCATCCAGCGATATATCTCCCGAAGGCGCATCGAGACGATAGACGGCATCCGGTTTGGGCTGTTCAGGCAGTACGCTAACGCAGGCCGAAACCGCAGCGACCGCAGACGCAATAAGCGCCGACTTCGGGACAAGTGGAATTCTCACTGGCGCTCTCCTTCATACGGTAGCGGGTCGCTTCGCAGCAGCCCTTGAGGGTTTTGTTCTAGCTCGCGGGTCAGCCTATCGAGACGGCGGATCAGAACACGCAGGTCCTGAGCGATCAGACGGAAATCCGATACCGCATCCGTCGCCGGGCCTTCGATCACATCCGAAGCGGCTCTGATCGCGCCTTCACTTGCTTCGATGCTACGTCTTGCACTTTCTGACGTGACTTCCAGTTCCGCCAGCAGGTCCGAAATCTCTCCGCCTATTCGCATCACCTCACCGTCCGCATTGCGGCCAAGCCCCGCGAACACGCGAGAAGCTTCTTCAATACTGATCGCAGCATCATTAACCGCCGCGAGCGTTGCCGACACGTCGTTCTTCATCGTCTCATCACCGGCCACCATCTCACTTAGCGCTTCAATGTTCGACAGTATGTTTGTGACGGCATCGACATTATCCTCGCTCAGAAGACTGTCGATCCGCTCGAGCGCTACGGTCGCGCGTCCCATGACTTCGGTCCCGCCCGAGAACAGCTCGGCGAATGGGCTGGTGATTGACTCGATGACGGCAACATCCTGCCCAGGTTCAGGCTCAAGCCTACGGGCACCGGCAGAGCCGGCATTGATCTGGATAAACGTCACCCCCGTAATTCCCTCGAACTCTATGCTCGCCGTGGAATCTGTTTTGACCGGTGTCTCTGAATCGACCCGGATGCGGGCACGAACCTTGGAAGCGTCAGAGCGGTCGATGCCAATGCTCTCAACCTCGCCAACCTTGATGCCGATATACCTTACAGACGCGCCCTCGCTGAGATTGACCGGCCCCTCGAAGACGATGTCGTACTGGTCGAATTCCTGATTGAACTGGGATTGCCCCAACCAGAGAACAAATCCCATCGCAGCGATCACCGCGAAAATCACGAAAGCGCCAATCATGGCGTAGTTGGCTCTCGTCTCCATTACGCGCCTCCTGCAGCGGCCGCACGGCCACGCGGCCCACCGAAATAGGATTGCAACCAGGGTTGGTTCATGTCTCTCAACTCCTGCATCGTACCAGATGCGATAACTTTTCGATCGCCGAGCGCGACAATCCGGTCACACGTCGCCGAAAGCGTGTCGACATCATGTGTGACAAGGAAGACGGTCAGTGACAGGGCTTGCTGCAAATCGCGAACCAGGCTGTCGAAGGCCCCCGCGGTAATCGGGTCCAGGCCCGCTGTCGGTTCATCAAGAAACAGAACGGGTGGATCAAGCGCCAGCGCCCGCGCGAGCGCTGCACGCTTGCGCATGCCGCCGGACAGGTCCGACGGGAACTTGTCGCCCGCCGAGGTTTCCAGACCCGCCATCCTGATCTTCTGATCAGCCAGCTGTCGCATGAAGCCTTTCGGCAGGTCGGTGTGTTCACGCATGGGCGCCATAACGTTTTCGCGAACGGTCAGGTTCGAAAACAGTGCGCCGTCCTGAAACATGATGCCCCACAGCGTCTGCACCCGGGCAAGCTCATCGCCCTGCAAGCCGGTAACGTCTTCGCCAAAGACTTCGACTGTTCCCGTGTCCGGCTTTTTCAGACCGACAATCGCACGCAGGAGAACAGACTTGCCCGAACCTGAAGGGCCAATCACGCCCACGATTTCGCCGTCATAAACATCCATGTCGAGATGCTCATGCACGACATGCGAGCCATATGATGTTCGAAGGTCACGGACCCGAATCGC
>JAYZBJ010000006.1:0-5563 GCA_036338795.1 Pseudomonadota bacterium
AGTAGGAGCCGGAGGATACTTTTCCTCGCTGGAAGGCATCAATCACACGCTGGAATGCCGTGCAGCCGAATCTTGCGTCATTTATCTGAGAACCGAAGGCCAGTTCCGGTTGAGCTAGTCGCCGAAATCTTCCAAGCGCCACCGGAGGCAATACCAATTCATGTACGTGAGGCGGTCTATCCCGGTGGCGGACAGGCTGCTAAAGCGTGGGCGTGACGCGGCTTTATATTGCCCCCCTGACCCTGCTCGTTTTCTGCGGCGCCTCCTCGTGCGGCTCTGCGGCGGCGCAGCCTGCCTTGCCTTCACACGACTGGGTGGCGCTGGACGGGGCCTGCTTCCAGATGGGCGAAACGCGGGTCTATCCCGAAGAAGCACCGCGACGCGAAGCCTGTGTTGCCGGTTTCGAAATCACGCGTACTGAAATCACGGTCGGTAAGTTCGCCGCCTTCGTTGAGGCGACCGGCTACCAAACACGGGCTGAACGAGGCTGGCAGGCTACAGATGAACCCGGACCCAGCATGGACATGCCGACCGGCGGCGCTGTGTTTCACCGGCCGCAAGGGGCCGCACCCGGCAATCTGAACTGGTGGCGCTGGGACGCGACGGCAAACTGGAAGCGTCCTCAGGGCGGATCTGGCCCGCCCGCCGCCGACAGTCATCCGGTCACCCAGGTCACCCTTGAAGACGCAGTCGCCTATGCCGACTGGGCAGGTGGCAGACTGCCGACAGAAGCTGAATGGGAATACGCCGCACGCGGCGGCCTGGACGGTGCCCTGCTCGCCTGGGACGAGGCAGAGACCATCGACCTCAAAGACAGGGCAAACACCTGGCAGGGCATCTTCCCGATCGCAAATACCAAGGCGGACGGATATGTTGGCGTCGCCCCGGTCGCGTCCTATCCGGCCAATGGGTTCGGCCTGCATGATATGATCGGCAATGTCTGGGAATGGACGCAGACGCCCTACTCTGCCAGCCATTCGGACCGCGACAGGTCACTCGCCGGCGCGTCTGGGCGCGACCCTTCGCAGCCCGGCATCGCAGTCGGCACGATCAAGGGCGGGTCCTATCTCTGTGCCACATCCTATTGCTACCGGTTCCGGCCAGCCGCGCGCCAGGCGCAGGACCTCGCTTACGGCACATCCCATGTCGGCTTCCGCATCGTGCGTGACGCGGACAACTGACACGGCTCTCATTTCTTCTGGAAGCTGAGCGTGCCTCTATTCCCACTCAATCGTGCCGGGGGGTTTGGAGGTGACGTCGTAGACGACGCGGTTGACGCCTTTGACTTCATTGATGATCCGGGTCGCAACCCGGCCGAGGAAAGCGTGGTCGAACGGGTAATAGTCCGCCGTCATGCCATCGGTCGAGGTGACGGCGCGCAGGGCCAGCACAGCCTCATAGGTGCGCTCATCGCCCATCACGCCCACCGTGTTGACCGGCAAAAGGACGGAGAACGCCTGCCAGATCTCATCATAGAGACCGGCATTGCGGATTTCCTCGATATAGATCGCGTCGGCCTTGCGAAGCGTATCGGCCTTGTCACGCGTGATTTCACCCGGAATGCGGATCGCGAGGCCCGGCCCCGGAAACGGGTGACGGCCAATGAAACTGTCTGGCAGGCCAAGCTCTCGACCGAGAGCGCGTACTTCATCCTTGAAGAGTTCGCGCAGTGGCTCGACCAGGTCCATGTTCATGCGCTCAGGCAGGCCGCCCACATTGTGGTGCGACTTGATGGTGACTGACGGTCCGCCGATTGCCGAAACGCTCTCGATCACATCCGGGTAAAGCGTGCCCTGCGCGAGGAAGTCTGCGCCGCCAATCTTGCCGGCTTCTTCCTCGAATACATCGATGAAGAGGCCGCCGATAATCTTGCGCTTGCGTTCCGGGTCCGAAACGCCCTGCAGCTTGCCGAGAAACAGGTCAGATGCGTCCACATGGACGAGCGGGATGTTGTAATGCTCACGGAACAGGTTCACGACCTGCTCACTCTCGCCCTGGCGCATCAGGCCATGATCGACATAGACGCAGGTCAGCTGGTCGCCGATGGCTTCGTGGATGAGCACCGCGGCGACTGACGAGTCGACACCGCCCGAAAGACCACAGATGACCCGGCCCTTGCCGACCTGGGCACGAATTTTCTCGATCGCTTCCTCACGATACGCGGCCATCGTCCAGTCGCCCGACAGGCCTGCGATCTTGTGCGTGAAGTTCCGCAAAAGCTGGCGGCCATGGACAGTGTGCACGACTTCCGGATGAAACTGCGTTCCATAGAAGCGGCGTTCGAGATCAGCGATGATGGCGAGCGGCGCGCCCGGTGACTTGGCGATTACGCCGAAACCTGGAGCCAGCTCGGCGACGTGGTCACCGTGGCTCATCCAGACTTCTTCCTTGCCGTCATCGCCGGCAAACAGGCCTTCGAGCAGGTCGCTCTCTGTCACCTGCTCAATGAAGGCGCGGCCAAACTCACGGCTTGTGCCGCTTTCGACCTTGCCGCCCAGCTGTTCCATCATGACCTGCTGACCGTAGCAGATACCGAGCACGGGAACGCCGCGCTCGAACACCGCCTGATCAGCACGCGGGCTGTCATCCCAGGTCACACTGGCCGGCCCACCCGACAGGATGATCGCCTTCGGGTCGTAGCCGTCAATGAAGGCTGCATCGACCTTGTTGAAGGGGTGAATTTCGCAATAAACGCCGCTCTCGCGAAGACGGCGCGCGATGAGCTGCGTTACCTGGCTGCCGAAATCGACAATCAGGACATGCTCGTGCTGTTGGGTGGCGACTGTCATGCGGTCCTTTAAGTGAGTCTGGACCGCGCTTGCAAGACCCCATCGCTGCTGGCCCCGCCGGGCAATCGGCAAGGCTTATGAGCGGCGTCTGACAGGGATGCCGAGCGTTACGGTCAGCGGATCATCCAGCGGGTTGGAACGGCCGTATTCATCGCGGTGATGACATATGTCCGGCCGGGGCTCCCAAACGCTGCCTGTCAAAGCATCAAGCATTTCCTGATACGCCGTGGTCACGCCCGAAGCAGGGCCTTCATAAGGCATGCGCAGGCAGTGATGGCCGTCGAGCCGCCACGTCTGCGGTGACATGCCACCTGCGCTGCCGCCGCCTTCCGATCCGATCAGGTAGCGGAAGCCGTCGGGCCGGTCATTGATCGACAGTCCGGTCATCGCCCCTTGCGTGGCTTGCCTGACTTCCGCGATCAAAGCCTGCAAACTTCCGTCGCCTGCCTGCTCGTAAGTGCCAGTCCAGACGGGCCCACAAACCTCCGCCGGCTCGATCCAGTCAATTGAATGGGCGCGCTTCAGTGTCTCCAGCCGATTGCCAGTCATTCTCCCCCCTACGGATAATCAGTAACTGCTGTCCTCTCCTTACCAGCTTGGATTTTGCGGGGCGAGTGCGATAAGTGAAGGCCGATACGTGAGGGGTACGGTGCATGCAGGATAAGCTTTCAGACGCGCGAAACGAGGCGGTCGCCGGCATGAATGCCCTGCAGCAGCGCGATGGACGGCGCGCGCTGGCGGCATTCAAGAAAGCAGTGTCGCTCGGGTGGCCCGGCGCTGACATCTGGATCGCCACATCCTTTGCGCACTCCCTGCTAGGGGATTTTCCAAACCGGCTCGCAGCCCTTGAGAAAGCCTTGGATATCGAGCCGGGAAGCGCCCGCGCACGGCTTCACTATGCCCAGGCGCTGGTGGGCGCAGGCCGCGGAGAAGATGCACGGCCACATTTCGAGCGCGGCCTCGCCGAAGCGCAGAAGCTTGCGGGACTGTCCGAAGAGATGCGCCAGCTTGTCGAGGCAGCCCGCACTCATCTCGGCCAGCAGCCGGACAAGCGGCAGGAGGCCGTGCTTGACGCTTTTGCTGCCGAGCACGCCGTGGGAAGCGAACCGGGTGATGAGCTGTTCGCCCAATCGCTCGACATCCTGCTTGGCCGCAAGCGGCCCTATGTCTCCCAACCCACCCGATACCTTTATCCCGGCCTCCCCAGCAGACAGTTCTATCCGGCCACGGACTTTACCTGGACGAACGACCTTGCCAGCCGGACGGACGCGATCCGCGCAGAGCTGGAAGGCTTGCTGGCGGGGGCATCGGGCACCCCCTCCGGCTTTGCCCCCTATGTCGAGGCGGGCGGGCGAGAAACGACAGGCCCTTCACATCCCCTGCAGGACAATCCGGAATGGAGCGCATTCTATCTCGTCAAGCAGGGCCACCGGATTGAGGAAAACATCGCGCGCTGCCCGGAGACCATGACGGCAATCGACGCGCTGGGAGACGATACAAAGCCGGCGCCTGCGCATTCCGTGCTGTTCTCACTCCTGAAGCCGGGCGCGCGCATCCCACCGCACCACGGCATGCTGAATACACGGTTGATCTGCCACCTCCCCATAATCCTGCCGGGAGACTGCGGATTCCGCGTCGGTAATGAGACGCGGGAATGGAAGACAGGTGAAGTGTTCATTTTCGACGACACGATCGAACATGAAGCCTGGAATAACAGTGCTGCACCGCGATATGTCCTGATCTTCGAAATCTGGCACCCGCAGCTATCTTCCAGACAGCGTATGCTTGTCAGCGACCTGTTCGCGCGTACTGCGGCGCAGCATAATCCCGATGGCAAATAGCAGCTACATGCGCAATTGCGCCCCAGTTATTAACCGCTCAGAAAGTGCTGCACCGCAAGGTAAAGCATGTCTTATTCACGTATTATTTCTGCGATCTGTATATACTGCTGCAGTATACCGCAAGCCTATGCGCATGATACGTGCGATTACTTGGATCGTTTTTTCAGCTCGCTGGCCACTGTTCACGAAATACAGTCGGACCCGGCCCAGAAATTGACGCCGGAACGCGCTCGCATCCTGGAAGACAGCCTGACGCATAGCCCGGACAAGCCTCACCATCACACGCCCGACAAGGAGCTCTATCCTGAAGAGCATGGCGCGATGTTGTCCTACATCGCACAGGTATCGACCGCGGTGTCGTCCTACCAGAACGGTTCGATTGAATTTTCTGAAGAACTGATCTCCTCAGCCATCACCTCGGATCTCGGTGTTGGCCTTGCCACGCTCCAGAAAAGCCACGGATGCCTTACCGCCGCCGGTCTGGCCGCATCCAGGGCGACGCGCTCTTCCCCTGCCCCTGCAGAGAAGGACAAGACGCAGACCGCATCCAATTCCGGGCAGAGCTCTCATGCCAGCGCAAATGTGGAAAAGTCGAAAGTCTCCGCCTCCCCATCCGCGGGCAGCCGAACGCAGTCAGCCCAGTCGGGTCCGCGCCTCGACATGAAAACCGGCAATACGAGCTGGGTGATCTTCTCGCTCCTGGCTGCGATCGGAGCGTTTTATGCCGTTCACCGCCGTGATCGAAAGTTGCAGGAACGCGCGGAACGCTTCGCCTGCGATTACAATGTTCGCGTCGTCATCGGCGAAGACAGCGCCATCATGAAGATAATCGACTTCACCAAGGATGGCATGCGCCTCAAACACAATGGCGACTTCGACAATCCGAAAAATCTGAACCTGTTTCTGATGGGACAGTGGCACAGCGGAAAGGTC
>JAYZBJ010000007.1:0-7917 GCA_036338795.1 Pseudomonadota bacterium
AAACCCTGAGTCACGCACAAGCGCTTGAATCCGTCGCCCACTCACTCGGGTTCAAGGACTGGAACACGGCGTCTGCCCGCCTGTCGAACCAGCCTGAAATACCGCTACAGGTTGGCGAGAGAGTTTCCGGTCAATACCTGAAACAGCCCTTTCACGGCCGGGTTCATGCGGTGCGGGAACTGGCAGGCGGTACGGGCTACGAAGTCACGCTGCACTTTGACAGCCCGGTCGATGTCGTCGAGTTCGACAGCTTCTCAGGCCTGCGCCAACGCGTATCAGCAATGGTCGCTGAGGATGGGATTTCCTGGCACAAGACCAGTGATGGCGTCCCGCACCTCATCGTTCAACGCGATACGGCGAATTTCATCTAACGGGACCGGGGGCAGCGAGTGCCCCCGGTTTCTACTGGGCCCGCCCAAGATTCTGTCCCGGAATATCGGGATATGGAAACTATTCCTTCAGCTATATCAGATAAAAAACACCTTATTGGGGCGCACGGATCGGCTGCACAGTCGGCCAATACACAAATATACGCGCTCAGGGTGGGACTATTGGCGAAGCTACTGAAAACGCTGTTCTTCTATGGACCATTGATCTTTGCGGCGGGTTTTCTGGCCCCGCTTTCCGCACAGGTCATGATTGCCATGGACTGGACGGCGCCGTTCGGTCTCAGCCCGCTTGCCGCCGGGTTCATGGTCGCTGCCGCACTTGGCATTCCCGCACAATTACGGGGGCGCTGGATCTGATGAGCAATCGCGACCTCAGCCAGCTAAGTGACGCCGAGCTATACAAGCTCGAACTTGCGGTCGCGCGTCGCCACATCGGTCGCTTCCCTTTGCTCGCAGTCGTCTGGGCCTTTCTGAACCTCGCCGTCTGGCTGTCTCTCTGGCCGCTCGTCTTATTTGGAGTGATGCCGCTCTGGCTCGGCCTAATTATCGCGACGGTCAATGCTGCGCTCGGTTACCTGCCCTCGCATGAGGCGCAACACGACATCATCGCCCGTCCCGGTTCCAGGCTGTTCTGGCTGAACGAACTTGTCGGACACGTCTCGACGATCCCGCTCGCCCTACCCTATCGCGTCGCGAAAGTGACGCATCAGGAACACCACAAGCACACGAACCATCCTCACCTCGACCCCGACAGGCCGTCACGCGCCTGCGGGCCCTGGCATGCGATCTGGCGGTCTATCCAGAACCGTCAGCCTCGTGGTGATGGTGCATTCAATGCTTATGGCCGCACCCTCATACGGCTGAAGCGGTATGACGTGTTGCGCGAAAGCGCGATCTATCGCGCAGCCTGGTTCATTGCCTTGATGGTGATGGCGTGGTCGGGCTACGCGATAGAAGCAGCATGCCTGTGGTGGCTACCGCACCATCTTGGATACACCTATCTCCAATTCTTCCTGAGCTGGGCACCGCATCACCCCGCGAATGAGACCGGCCGATATGGCAAGACGCGCGTTTTCCGTTCGAAACTGGGAAATCTCGGCTCGCTGGGCATGCAATTTCATGCCGTGCACCATCTTCACCCGCGCATACCGCTATACCGTACGCCAGAGGCCTATTGGGAGATGCGCCCAATTCTCGAGGCGCGCGGCGTCGACGTCAGCGAGCTCTGAGGCCGGTGTTGACGGCGCCGCCCGACACCCGGATTGCCAAAAGTTGACGCTTGTGTCACCTTCTCTTGAGGAGGAAACACCATGGCAAACGTCATCAAAGGCGTGTTCAGGTTCGGCCCACTCATTTTTGCCTTCGGGTTTCTGGCACCCCTCATCGCGCAGTTGATCCAGGCGACAGGCATGTCCCTGCCTTATGGCGTAACACCGCTTGGCGCCGGATTGATCCTCGCTGGCCTGCTCGGTCTTGTCGCTCAACTCAGAGGACGGTGGATATGAGCCAGCTTTCTCAAATGTCCGATAAGGAACTCATGCAGGCTGAGCGGGATATTGCCAGACAGCATATCGGCAAGTTTCCCTACCTCGCTGTTTTCTGGGCCTTCTCCAATTTCGCCGTCTGGCTGAGCCTCTGGCCGCTTGTGATGTTCGGAGTACTACCGCTCTGGGCAGGTTTTCTCATTGCGACCCTGAACATCATGCTGAGTTACCTGCCGTCTCATGAGGCACAGCATGACATTGTCGCCATGCCCGGCAGCAAGCTTCGCTGGCTCAACGAGCTGGTCGGTCACGTCTCGACCATTCCCCTCGTACTGCCTTTCCGTGTCGCTCGCCTGACGCATATCCAGCATCACAAACATGCCAATGACCCGGCGCTCGACCCCGACTACAGCACAAGCGCGAACAGTCCACTCCAGGCAATCTGGAAGAGTTTGCAAAATCGCCAACCCGGTACGGAGAACGCCTATGGCGCGACGCTCATCCGGCTTGGGCGACAGGATGTCGTGGTGGACTACATCCTTTACGAAATCATCTATTGCGGCGTGCTGTTCACGCTGGCCTGGACGGGTTTCGCCCTGGAGGCAGCGCTATTGTGGTGGCTGCCGCGTCACATCGCGCTCACTTATATCCAATACTATCTGAGCTGGGCCCCTCACCATCCGGCGAATGAAACCGGACGCTACCGCAACACACGCAGCTTCCGGTCCCTGCTCGGCAATATCGGATCGATGGGAATGCAGTATCACATCATCCACCACCTGCATCCGCGAATACCGCTTTACCGCACACCGCAAGCCTATTGGCAGATGCGTCCTGTTCTCGACGCCCGTGGATGCCGGATCGAAGAGCTCTGACGAGCTACGCCGTCAGGGGTAGAGACGCTCCCGTGTCCAGACGCCATCCTTGCGCGTGAATTTCAGCCTGTCATGCATGCGGAAAGCCTGGTCCTGCCAGAACTCGATCTCGTCCGGCACAAGACGGAAGCCGCCCCAATTGGCTGGACGTGGAATGTCGTCCCGGCCCTCATACTCGGCCTGCAGTGCTTCAATGCGCTGCTCGAACACGTCGCGTGACGGCAAGGGCCGAGACTGGTCAGATGCAATCGCGCTGATCCGGCTTTCTTTGGCACGGGACGCGAAATACTTGTCGGCTTCCTCAGGAGCGACGGGCACAATACTCCCGCGCAGGCGAACCTGCCGGCGCAGGGATTTCCAGTGAAAGCCCAGAGCCGCGACAGGATTGGCCTTCAGTTGCTCGCCCTTTGCACTTCCGAAGTTGGTGTAAAAAGCGAAACCTTCGTCAGAAAACCCCTTCAGCAGGACAACCCGCACATCCGGCCGGCCATGCGCATCCACGGTCGCCAGTGACATTGCATTGGAGTCGTTGAGTTCAGCGTCACGAGCTTTTGCCATCCAGTCCCGAAACAGGGGTACCGGGTCAGCCACATCCGGAATCAGGGGATTGCCAGCGCTATCTCTCTGATAATCCGCAGCGCTGGGGCTGGGCGGGATTACGCTGGCTGTGTCTTCTTTGTCGCTCATGAACTGGTCCTGTGTCTGTCCGCTTCGTCAGGCGAGGATTCCCCCATCCACTCGAAGCACCTGACCAGTGATATAATTCGCCCGGTCCGAGGCAAGGAAAGCAACAGCATCTGCGACGTTCTGCGCGCTGCCCCACCGTCCTTCGAGCGGCAGGATGCGGCGCATGCGTTCCATCGTCTTGTCACGGTCGACAACACCGCTTTCGAACGCGGTCTTCCACATGCCATCATCAATCACGCCCGGCGCGACCGCGTTGACCCGCACACCGGAACGTCCAAGGTCGATCGACATGTTGCGCGTCATCGAATTCACAGCGCCCTTGGACGCCGCATAGGCAATCTGGCCAACGCTCCCCGTGCTGGCAGAGACCGACGAGATATTGACGATATTGCCCTTGCGCGACTTCAGGCTGTCGCTCAGCGCATCGCTTAACAGGATCAGGTTGCGCACATTGATGGTCAGCGTGCTGTCCAGACCTTCTTCGGTGATCTGCCCGGTCGGCTCGCTCACGCTCACACCGGCATTGTTCACCAGCACATCAACCGGGCCGAGCTGTTCGACAATGGCTTCTGCCAGAGGCTTCCAGCCTTCCGGCGACCCGAGGTCTGCGTGCAGCACGACCGGATCGTTCGGCAGCTCCTTGGCAATCTTTTCCAGGGCGTCGGTATTGCGCGCAACGAGCGCGACGCGGGCTCCGTCTGCGGCGAGTGTGCGCGCGATGGCTTCGCCGATGCCGCGGCTCGCGCCCGTGATGACGGCATTCTTGCCCGAAAAGTCGTAGGTCAAACTGTTTCCTCCGGATATGATCTGGCCAGACCCTATTGCGTTTGCCCGCCTTGGCAAACCGGGGTTTTATAAGTCCGCGCGCGGTCGCACCGTCGGCGACGCCGCTTCAGTGGAGGGGACCTGACATGGCAAGCTTCAAGCTGAGCACCATCCGGAAAAGCAGGCTGCTGGCGCTGATCGCGGCCGGGGCGTCACTATCCATGCAGGCCGGGTGCGCCTATCTGCCGGAACGCGAAACCGTGGCCGAACCGGCATCAACCAGCGAGATCACTGCCGTTCAGGCTTATGTCGCCGCCTTCAATGCCCGCGACGTGGACGGCATGGAAGCGCTGATGGATCGCCGAATCCAGTGGCTCTCGATCAACGGCAACGAAATTGGCACCGTATCTTCCGGCCGGGACAGCCTCACCGAGGACATGCGAGGCTACTTCGCCACGGGGACAGACGTCACCAGTTCGCTGTCATCTGTCTCGCAGAACGGTTCCTATGTCAGCACTGTCGAGACGGTCTCATGGACGAACGAAGACGGAGAGGGCCAGTCGCAATCTTCGCTGGCGGTCTATCAATTGACTGAAGAGGGATTGATCAGGCGGGTCTGGTATTTCCCCGAGGATTCATCCGGTTCCTGAAACGGGTATCAGGACCGCGACACTACGAGGGGCTATCCAAATCCGGAAAATTGCGCTTCAAGGCAGCGCATGTCGCATAATACGTTCGGCCATCTCTTTCGTGTAACGACCTGGGGCGAAAGCCACGGGGCAGCTCTTGGTTGCGTGGTGGATGGATGCCCGCCCGGTTTGAATCTGGATGAGACGTACGTGCAGGCGTTTCTCGACAAGCGCCGCCCGGGCACGAGCCGCTTCGTCACCCAACGCCGAGAGCCAGACCAGGTTCGAATTCTTTCCGGCGTTTTTGAAGATGACCGGACGGATGGACAGGTCACAACAGGCACACCCATCTCGATGATGATCGACAATGTCGACCAGCGCTCGAAGGATTATTCGGAAATTCGCGACCGGTATCGTCCGGGTCATGCCGATTACGCCTATGATCAGAAATACGGTATTCGTGACTATCGAGGCGGTGGACGCAGCTCAGCCCGCGAAACAGCCGCGCGCGTCGCGGCGGGCGCAGTCGCTCGTCGCGTTCTTGGAGACGATATCCAGATCCGCGGGGCTGTTGTGCAGATCGGCCCGCACGCCATCAACCGAGAGGCGTGGAATTGGGCTGAGACTGAAAACAACCCGTTCTGGTCACCCGATGCGCAAGCCGCCAGCACCTGGGAAGCCTTTCTCGACGAAACGCGCAAGGCCGGTTCGAGCACAGGTGCCATCGTTGAAGTCCACGCCTCAGGCGTACCCGCCGGTTGGGGCGCGCCGGTGTACGGAAAGCTGGACGCTGAACTCGCAGGCGCAATGATGAGCATCAATGCCGCGAAAGGCGTTGAGATCGGCGCTGGTTTTGCGTCAGCCGCCTTCTCGGGCGAGGAGAATGCCGACGAAATGCGGATGGGCAATGAAGGTGTCCGCTTCCTGTCAAACAATAATGGCGGCGTCGCCGGCGGGATCTCAACCGGTCAGGACGTTGTAGTCCGCATCGCGATCAAACCGACATCATCCATTCTGTCCGTTACGAAGTCTGTGACCCGCGACGGGGAAGAAGTCGACGTGCGCACCAAGGGCCGACATGACCCGTGCGTTGGCATCCGCGCCGTCCCGGTCGCCGAAGCAATGCTGGCCTGCGTTCTGGCAGACGCCAAACTGCGTCACCGCGGTCAGGTCGGCTGATCAGCTTTTTCGGCCAGCGGCCCAGAAAAGAACTCCGCCGAGCACGACGCCAAGCCCGATCATGGCCAGACCGCCGCCAGGATCGCCAAACGCGTCACGCAGACCTTGCAAGGCCCGAACGTAAACACCCGTCTGGCGGCTGCCATGAGCAGCGTCGGGGTCAGCAATGAGCGCGGCAACGCCAAGCGTGACAAACAGGAGACCGATGAGAATGGCGAGGCGTTCAAGCGTACGCGGTTGACGTTTGGGCCGCAGGCGCCTCAAAGTTCCAGCACCATCTGGATATCACAACGTCCATAGGGTGAAGGAGTCAGCTCGTCTCCACCAAGCTCTCGAAAGCCGGATTTTCGATAAAGCGCCAAGGCCGCGTCGAGTTTTCGGTTGGATTCCAACCAGATGCGCTGGGCACCAATCGCTCTCGCTTCGTTGATACACGCCTGCATAAGGGCCTTGCCGATGCCCTTCCCCTGCAGGTCAGCACGCGCGCTCATCTTGACGAGTTCGAGCGTACCCGCCTCATGACCGACGACGAGACCGGCTGTACCAACAATCTCACCGTCAGCTTCAGCAATAAGGACCGCGCCGCCTTTATCGATGATGGTTGCTTGGGGGTTTTCGAGTTGATGCAGGTCAGAAGGCTCGACAGCGAAAAGCTGCTCGATCCATGCGAGATTTAGCGCCTTGAACGCGGCGCCATCTGAGGCCTGATAGGGACGAACGCGGACCATGATGCGTTCAGTGTGCTACCCGACAAATGCCTTTTCAATCACGAATTCGGCAGGTGCGGCATTGGACCCTTCAGTCAGTCCAGCCTCCATCATCAGGTCTTTCAGCTCGAGTGTCATCGGCATTGAGCCACAGATCATGGCGCGGTCGACCTTGGGGTCCAGCGGCGGGACGCCGAGGTCCGCAAACAGCCTGCCGGACCGAATGAGGTCGGTTGGCCGGCCAGAACGCTCAAACTCCTGACGGGTGCAGGTCGCATACAATGTGAGCTTGCCGCGCGCGAGATCACCCAGGAACTCGTGGCCCAGCGTTTCTTCAACGATCTCCTGAGAATAGGCGAGCTCAGCCACGTCGCGACAAGTGTGCGTGACGATAACCTGATCGAATTTTTCGTAGGTCTCCGGATCGCGGATGATGCTTGCAAATGGCGCAAAGCCGGTGCCGGTCGAGAAACACCAGAGGCGTTCGCCCGGGACCAGCGCGTCATGCACCAGCGTGCCGGTCGGCTTTTTGCCGAGCAACACCTTGTCACCGGGCTGGATTTTCTGAAGGCGGGATGTCAGCGGACCGTCCTGCACCTTGATCGAGTAGAACTCCAGTTCCTCATCCCAGGATGGCGACGCAACCGAATAAGCGCGCAGGATAGGTTTGCCGTTCTCACGAGGTAGACCAATCATGACAAATTCGCCCGACCGGAAGCGGAAACTGGCCGGTCGGCTCAGACGGAATTTGAAAAGGCGGTCAGTATAGTGGTGAACCGACAGCACCGTCTCTTCAGTCGGAGCGTTCGGGTTGACGCGCGGCGCGGCAGTTTCTGTGCTGGTCGTCGACATATCTGGTTCCACGAGAGTTTCGTACGCCCCGTGAAATGAAGCTGCAGCCCCATTTGTGCAAGGCAACAAATGATCGCATTAGCAGAACTAAATAGGAAAGCGGGCGCGAGGATGGTCCTCACGCCCGCCATTCGGGTGGTGCCGCTGCACTGGGGTCAGGGCGATGGCAGCTACCCCACCCAATTCACAGTCTCATCTCTGATCGAGACGAGTTCGCCGAGCTCATAGACATTCTCGTAGCCATAGCCGACGAGGTTGATGAAGGTCGGGATGTTGAGAGCCAGCGGCGCACGTTTCAACATCACTGGCTCGACATCATCTTCGAAATTGTTGTTGCAATAGATCAGGAT
>JAYZBJ010000008.1:0-6875 GCA_036338795.1 Pseudomonadota bacterium
AAAACGGGCCTGCCGGACTCAGCATTGCTTGGCGTCGCCGGTATGCCGGGTCTGACAGCGTATGCTGGTATTCTCCGCGTGGCTGACCTGAAAGAAGGCGATACGGTCTTCGTCTCCGGCGCTGCGGGAGCGGTGGGCTCAACAGTCGTGCAGATCGCCAAGATCAAGAATTGCACGGTCATCGGCTCGGCCGGCGGCGAAGAAAAATGCAAGCTCGTCAAGGAATTGGGCGCCGATCATGTGATCGATTACAAGAAGCATGACAGCTACGAGGCGCTGCTCGGCGCGCTCAAGGCGGCGGCGCCGAAGGGCATCGACGTCTATTTTGACAATGTCGGCGGTGACCATCTTCAGGCTGCAATCGAGTGCGCCCGCCCGATGGGTCGTTTCGCGATCTGCGGCATGATCAGCCAGTATAATGCTACCGAGCCTCAGCCAGGGCCGTACAACATTATTCAGGTTGTCGGGAAACAGCTGTCACTGAAGGGCTTCATCGTGTCCACGCATGTTGATATGCAACCGCAATTCCTGCAGGACATGGCAAGCTGGATTCAGTCCGGTAAAATGAAATTCGAAGAGACGGTCATGGAAGGTATCGAGAGCGCGCCTGAAGCGTTCCTCGGCCTGTTCCAGGGACGCAATACGGGCAAGATGCTCGTCAAGCTGGCCTGACCGCTCTCCACGCAAATGGAGAATACCCATGGCGCGCCTGTTCGACGCCTACATCATCGTTGACTGGAGCGCCGCGAGCAAACCCGCGCAGGGCGCCAATTCCGTGTGGATTGGCGCTCTCGCACGGGATGCCCGGCTCAAATTCAACTTTCAGGCGGCAAACCCGTCTACCCGGCTTGCTGCGCGGGACATAATTGCAGGTCTTGCCGAGCGGTTTACCTCCCGCGGTGACAAGGTGCTGATCGGTTTCGATTTCAGCCTCGGTTATCCAGCGGGCACCGCGGCAGCGTCAGGCCTGAAACTCGACGGCAAGGCACCGTGGCAGGCCATGCATGATCACCTGTCATCCAAAGTCAGAGAGAAACCTGACAACTCAAATACCCGCTTTGCCATCGCCGCTGGCCTCAACTACGCGATGACGAAGGGGCCGTTGCCGTTCTGGGGCGCGCCTGCGCGTGACCAGATCTCGACCCTTGCCGGAACGAAGGGTGAGTTCACGGACGCACCGGTTGCGGAGTATCGCACTTGCGAGGAATGGGTTAGGAAAACTCACAAATCCAAGCCGAAATCGACCTGGCAGCTTTACGGCGCGGGCTCCGTCGGCAGCCAATCCTTGCTTGGGATTCCGACAGTCAAAGCGCTTCGCGAACGACTGCCCAATTCTGCGATCTGGCCATTCGAAACCGGTTTTGAAGAGATGACGTCCGATAAGCTTTCGGAAACGAACATCGTGTTCGCCGAGGTGTACCCATCGCTCGTTTCGGCGAAGCCAGGAATTGGAGAAGTTGTCGATCAGGCCCAGGTCCGCGCACTCGCCCACCACTATTACGAACTGGACGATTCGGGAAAACTCGGCGCGCTTTTCGGACCTCCGGAAGGCCTTGACAGCACACTTATCCCCAAAATTGTCGATGAAGAAGGCTGGATTCTGCTGAAATAGCCCGTGGCTATTGGGTTTTCAGGCTATTTGCCCCCTCCGAATCGTGTAGAAAGCTTTCGCGGCACGAGATCGCCGTAAGCTAAAAGGAGAGCCCAATGAACAAGGGTGAACTTACAAAAGCCGTCGCAGAAGCTGCTGGCATGTCTCAAGCAGACGCCGGCAAGGCGGTAGACGCTGTGTTCGACACCATCTCTGGTGCAGTTAAGAGCCGCAAGCAGGTAGCCATTGCCGGCTTCGGCACGTTCCACGCCAAAACGCGTGGCGCTCGCGAAGGCCGCAACCCGGCAACGGGCGAAGCAATCAAGATTCCTGAGAAGACCTCAGGCGCCTTCAAGCCGGCATCGGCTCTGAAGGACATCTAAAGAGTTTCCCTTAGAGGGAGATTTACTCTGCAGGGCGGCGCGCTGGTTTCAACTGGCGCGCCGCTTTCGATTCCAGAAGAGCTGTCTGCAGAATTCCAGCAACCAGCGATGCGATCAGTACGCCATGCATCATGCCCATCGCGCCGCCTTCGCGATAAAGGCCGAGATACCATGTCGCTGGAATCATGATCAGGAAATATGAGCCGAGGTGGATGAAGGTCGGCGGCCAGATCACGTTCTGGGCTCGCAATGCCATTGATGCCACGTTCTGCAGACCATCGAATACGATCACGAAGGCTGTGAAGCCGATGAGTGGAATGAGCTGAGGGTGAATTTCCACGCCAGCAACTTCGGCTTCTGATTTGACGAGAAGCGACGCCAGCTCTGCCTTGAAAATGTATACCAGCGCCCCCAGCACCATTCCGACCAGTGCTCCAGCGACAATGCCGAGGCGTGAGGCGTCACGCACTTCGTCTGCGTTCTTGCGCCCATAAGCTTCAGCGACGCGCACGCTCGTCGCGGTACCAAGGCCCAGATAGGCCATGAAGCAAAATCCGATGACATGGATCGACATGCCATAGATCGTGGTGGCCGCCGTGCTGATCCACGTCGCGATCACGAAGGTGAAGTTGAAGCCACCCCATTCGGCAACATTGGACACAGCCATGCCATAACCGACAGAAAACTGTCGCCGGTTTTCGTCTGGCGGACCATCGGCAGATGGCTTGAAGGCGGGCGTGAAGCGCCACACAGCGATCAAGAACAGGATGACGAGGAACCAACGCGTTCCCGTCGTGGCAATTGCCACACCGTCAGCGCCGAGTTTCGGCATCCCCCACCAGCCAGCTACGACGGCCAGGTCAATCACCAGGTTTATCAGGACGCCGGCATACATGATCGCTGTCACGACAAGCGGCCGCCGCAACGCTTCGAGATACGAGCCGGCCACGTGGGTCAACATGTGCCCGATCAGGCCATAGGCGAGAATCTTTGAAACCGAAGTCGTTCCCGCCGCCACGCTTTCTTCAAAGCCAAGCGCACGAAACATCGGCCCGACAAGAAACACGATTGCCAGTGTCAGGCAGAGTCCGAACCAGAGCGAAAACTTGATCCCGCGACGGAAAATACGACCCGTATTTCCAGCCTGCCCGACACCTGCCAGCTCAGCTGTCAGGACAGAGACGCCCATGAGCAGCCCCATCGTCAGGCCGAGGGACACTCCAATTGGCAACCAGGAATTCAGGACAAACGGAAGCTCGCTTGGCGCATTCTGGCCAAGCACGATCACATCTGTGAGGCCCATCAGCATCATCGCGGCGCGCGAGACGGCAATCGGCCCTGACAGGCGCAAGAGATCTGTAATGTCGGACGGCCGCACCCAGGCGGGCCAGACCCGCCTGCGTCGCATGGCGCTGTCTCCCTAAAACTAACTCGCTGCGCGAGTTTCTGCGTTGACCGCTTCTTTCATGAGCTGAAGCTTCTCCGCGATCAGGAAGGCTAGCTCAAGCGCCTGTTCGCCATTCAGGCGAGGATCGCAGTGAGTGTGGTATCTCGATGACAGGTCCGATTCAGAAATCGCCTGAGCACCGCCAATACACTCGGTGACATCCTGGCCAGTCATTTCGAAGTGAACACCGCCCGGATAACACCCTTCCGACGAAACTACATCGATGAACTGGCTGACTTCTGACAGGATCCGATCAACCGGACGCGTCTTGAAACCACTGTCGGTTTTCAGCGTGTTGCCGTGCATCGGGTCACAGGACCAGATGACGGAGCGACCGCTTTTCTTCACCGCGCGTACGAGCGGCGGAAGCCCCTTCTGTACACCGTCTGAGCCGAAGCGTGAGATCAGCGTGATCCGGCCAGGCTCGTCTTTCGGGTTCAGGGTTTCGATCAGACGCACAAGCTCATCCGTTTCCATGCCCGGGCCACACTTGATGCCCAGCGGGTTATGGACGCCCTTGCAGAACTCGACATGCGCGTGATCGATCTGACGCGTACGGTGACCGATCCAGAGCATGTGGGCTGAAGTGTCGTACCAGTCGCCTGACGTGGAATCGACGCGCGTCATTGCTTCCTCAAAACCGAGGAGGAGCGCCTCATGCGAGGTATACACGTCGACCTGTGCCATCTGTGGTACAGTCTGAGAGCTCACGCCGCATGCCTCCATGAAGGAGAGCGCGTCGGTAATGCGGTCGGCCAGAGCCTTGTATCGCTCGCCCTGCGGCGAACGGTCCACAAAACCGAGCATCCACTGATGCACGTTGGCAAGATCAGCATAGCCACCTTGCGAGAAGGCGCGAACGAGGTTCAGCGTCGAAGCCGATTGCGAGTAGCCCTGGATCAGGCGCTCCGGGTTTGGCACCCGCGCTTCCGGCGTGAAGTCCATCGCATTGATATTGTCACCGCGGTAGGACGGCAGCGTAACGCCGTCGATCGTCTCTGTCGGTGACGAGCGTGGCTTGCCGAACTGGCCTGCCAGACGACCGACCTTCACGACAGGCTTGGACGCAGCGAAGGTCAACACGACCGCCATTTGCAGCATGACGCGCAGCGTGTCGCGAATATTGTCCGCGCTGAACTCCTTGAAGCTCTCGGCACAGTCGCCGCCCTGAAGCAGGAATGCCTCGCCTGCGGCTACCTTACCGAGGTTCTTCTTGAGCCGTCGCACCTCGCCAGCAAAAACAAGCGGCGGAAAGCTCTTTAGGCGATTTTCCACGTCAGCGAGGGCAGCAGCATCCGGGTAATCCTCCGGAATGTGCTTTGCCGGCTTGCTTCTCCAGCTGTTCGGTGTCCACGTCATATCTACTATCCTTCCAAGCGCGCGTATCAATCACATCGGTGCGGATGGCACAAGTTTTACCACAATTTGCTGCGCAGTTGGTGGCGGAATCGCCGCGCTTGTCCTAGGCAGCGAGTAAAGATCCGACGCGGAGCCTCCCTCATGTCCCACGCCTTCATCGTTCACGGTCCGAAGGATGTCGACAGCCTGCTGACCGTCCATGAAGCCCTCCGGAAGGCGGGCGTCCCGACTTGGTATGAGCCACCTGGTGCCTCCACTCAGGAAAGCCAGAAGACCGTTGCAGAAGCGGTCGACAAATCGTTCGCGATGGTCGTTCTCGTTTCGGCCAGCAGCATCCGCTCCCGCGAGGCACAAGCCCAGATTGAACGTGGAATTGCTCGCGGCCTCACCATTATCCCTTTCCGCATCGACAATGCGCGCCTGTCAGGTGTGTTCAAGAAGCAGCTGGCAGAGAACCTGCGCTACGCCCTCATGGATGAAGGCGGTCTTGATCGGCTGGTTAATGACGTGCGCAGTCGCTACCGGAGAAAGTGCCCTGTCCTTTCCGTGATGAACCTCAAGGGAGGCGTGGGCAAAACCACCATTGCGGCGCAAGTGTTCGGCGCCTGGCAAGCCTCTCTTGGTGGACGGCTCCTGCTGGTCGACCTCGATCCGCAATATAATCTTACGCAGACCTTCTTTGATATGGAGACGGCGGACCAAAGCGCCGCGCGCGACAAGTCAGTCATTTCCCTGTTCGAGAAAAGCAGGCTTCACGCGGTCGACGCCCAGTCGCCGGCCGAACACTGGAACTCGCTATCGGCAGACCCCTTCCCGACACCAGACGCAGAGGATATTGTTCACCCCCTCCTCGGCGCCGAAGGGCCGGGCGGTGTGATGGACCTGATTTCGGGCCAGTTCGAGATTTCAAAATACGCCTTTGCAACCGACGCGGCGGCCCTTGCAGCAATCAACACGAACTTCCAGCGCACCATCGATCATCTTCGAAGCGACTACGACCTGATTGTCTTCGATACCAATCCGAACGCGACTTTCCTGACGCGTTGCGTGCTTGAGGCGTCCGACCGGGTACTCGCACCCATGCATCCGGATATGTACTCGCTGCGAGGTGTGAAACTGCTGAATCAGGTACTGACGGAGCATATTCGTCCGGATGCCCGGCCCGCCCTGTCCGTTCTTTTCAACAAGGTGGCCAGAAACGAGCAATCCGCTTTTGAAGCCGATGCCCGCAATGGCGTCCACGATCAGAGAGCCGGTTTCAAACTGGCGGAAACCCTGCTTCAGACGGCACTGCCGCGCAGCGGCCACCTGGACGTGCGGTCACCGGAGCCTGAACAGGCACCATGGAAATCGCTGGTCATCCATAGCGGCCGCGGCGGCGGCCTGAAGAACATCCGGGAATCGCTGAAGTCAGCAGCCGGTGAACTTCGAGACAGCCTGACCGCGGCCTGATGATCAGGCCGGCTGGGTTTCCGGCACCCATTTCTGGCGCAGAGTGACGATCTCTTCGGCAATGGTCGGGTGGACGGCGCACGTCGCATCGAACTGAGGTTTCGTCACCCCCATCTTCACGGCAATTCCCAGCATCTGGATCATCTCGGCGGCGTCAGGGCTGACGATGTGCACGCCGACAACCTGCTCATTCTCAGCATTCACCACGAGCTTGATGAGAACGCGCTCCGGCTTACCGCTGAGGACGTTCTTCATCGGACGGAATCGCGTCTTGTAGATGTCGACATCCTTGAACGCCTTGCGGGCCTCTGCCTCCGTCATGCCGACAGTGCCGACCTCAGGCTGCGTGAAAACGCCCGACGCCACATTGTCATGCTCGAACGACCAGTCGCGTGTTCCGAAAACCGTGTCGGCAAAGGCGTGCCCTTCGCGGATGGCGACAGGCGTCAGCTGGATACGGTCAGTCACATCACCGACCGCAAAAATGTTCGGTACGCTGGTCCGCGATGCATCATCCACGATGACCGCACCCTTTTCGTCCAGCTTCACGCCAGCAGCGTCACAACCGAGGCCATCGGTGGCTGCACGCCGGCCAACGGCCATCATGACGACATCGGCGTTCAGCTTGGTCCCGTTTTGAAGA
>JAYZBJ010000009.1:0-6386 GCA_036338795.1 Pseudomonadota bacterium
CGTCTGACCTGAAAACAGAGACCTCCCATGCCACGATCCTTGCTCAAGACCATGACCTACAGCCTGATGCACCTCACGGTCGCGATGGCAGTTGCCTACGCGCTGACGGGGAACTGGGCGATTGCGCTCGGCATCGGCCTCATTGAGCCAATGGTGCAGACAGTTGCGTACACAGTCCACGAGCGGCTGTGGGAAAAGTGGATGCCGGGTCGCTCGACACCTGTCTCGTCAGTTCACGGCTGTGAGCAAACCGTGCAACCGATCCGTAATCATGTCGGCAGCACGCCCTCGGCGAGCCCGGCCTGATACGTCCACACGCCAGGCGGTGAGCTGGTCAACAGGCGTTAACCATAGCATTATGCCCCTCGTTCTTGGGAGGGACGCATGATGAAACCATTGATCAAAGTCGCCATTCTGGCGGCTGCTTTTGCCGCAATACCGCTGTGCACCGCTGCGCAGGATATAGACGGCGTCGTCGAACATCCGATGATCGAACGCTATCCCGGGCAAGTCATCGCCTGGCAGCACATCGAGAACTACCAGCCCTACACGGTCGCTGTCGGCCCAGTGACCGGATATCGCCACATCGCAGATGTGATTGAGACCGAAGGCCGGGTCACGCGCACATTCTACAAGTATGAGGGCGAAGACCGGACATATTCGGAGGTTTACAAGAACTATCTCGATGCCCTCGAAGCCCAGGATTTCGAGATACTCGGCGAAGGCATGTCCGCTGACAGGCGAGGTCGCGAGGTTGGATCAAGCCAGTGGATGGAAGTCACCTTCCGCGCCAATCCAGCGTCGAAGCCGGGGGCTGTCGGTACCATGTTTTCCGGCACAGCTTCGTCTGGCGGGGCCGGCGCGATCGTCGCAAAAAAGGAACGCGCGGCTGGCACGGCCTATGTTGTTGTGTACGTCGAGCAGCATTCGAAGAACTATATCGGCACGCTGATCGACATCGTTGAAGTCGAAGCAGCCGAGACGGGTCTGGTCGTTATCGATGCCGAGGCGATCGGTTCCGATATCGATGAGTATGGCCGCGTCGTACTGGACGGTATTGTCTTCGATTTTGACAAGGCGACGCTCAAGGCGGAATCGAAAGAGGCCCTCGACGCGATTGCCGAGTTCCTGAACTCCAATCCGGACAAGAAATTCTACGTCGTCGGCCACACCGACTCGAAAGGCACCTTCGCCTATAACAGCAAGCTATCCTCAGACCGGGCGATCGCCGTCGCAGATGCGCTCAAGCAGGATTACGATATCGCATCCGAGAGGCTTGAGCCCCATGGCGTCGGGCCGCTTTCGCCCGTCTTCTCGAATGGCAGCGATGCCGGGCGCGACCAGAACCGGCGGGTCGAATTGGTCGAACGCTAGAGGCCATGCACAAACTAAAGCCCCCGCTCCGAGATTGATGTCGGAGCGGGGGCGAATGGATTTCGAAAAACGCGGTTAGGCTAGTTCGCCTTGCCGGAGCTGACAGCCACCATGGCGGCCCGCAGCACGCGCTCACCGATTTTCCAGCCGGTCTGAAAGGTCTCGGCAATCGTGCCCGACGGCTGGTCGGACGGAATCTGGCTCACAGCCTGATGCTGGTTCGGATCGAAGGTTGCACCGGGAGCCGCATCAATTGCGGTGACGCCGTGACGGGCCAGCACGGTGTGCAGCTCCTTCTGCGTCATCTCGATCCCGCCCAGCAGGTTCTGGCCTGCCTCGGTCAGTTGGGCGCGTTCGTCATCCGGCAGCGCACTCAGCGCGCGCGTGAGATTGTCGGAAACGTTCAGCAGGTCGCCTGCAAACTTCTCAACAGCGTAGACACGCGCATCGCTGACTTCCTTCGAAGAGCGTTTGCGGATGTTCTCCATCTCCGCATGCGCGCGTAGCACCTGGTCCTTCAGCGCCATCGTCTCGCCTTCGAGCTCGGCGATCCGGGTTTCCGGCGATGTGTCTTCATTGTCAGCGACAGCTGCAGCTTCAAGCTCTTCGGACTCCGGGGAGCCTGCGTCCAGCGTTTCGGTTTCGACGGCCTCTTCCGGCCTCTTCTGTCCTTCGTTCATGCCCTCTTTACTCTCACGTCTTGCGGCGCTCGCCGAGAATCTGCCCGACCATACGCGCGGTGTAATCCACCATAGGGATTACCCGTGCATAGTTTAGTCGCGTCGGACCGATCACACCGAGCGCACCGATTACCTGTCTCGATGTGTTCATATAGGGAGCGACGATGAGGCTTGAACCGGACAACGGAAAAAGCCTGTTTTCCGAGCCGATGAAAAGCCGGACACCTTCGGCCTCCCGCGTTGAATCCAGTACGTCTAGCAAGCCCTGCTGCCTTTCAAGTGCGTCGAACAGCTCACGCACCTGCTCCATGTTCTCTGCCGCGCGCGGATCGCTCAGCAGGTTGGCGCGGCCATGCACAATCAGGGCGCGTTCTTCCCCTGGCACTTCTCCAGCCCATTCCGCCAGCCCTTCTTCGACCAGCGAGGCAGCTGCCTGATCCAGCTGAGCGCGGCGCTGCTGGATTTCCTCACGCACAGACTGGGCCGCTTCGCGGAGGGTTTTGCCCTTCATGCGGGCGGCAAGGTAATTGCCCGCTTCGATCAGCGTGGTCGCCGGCAGGCCAGGTGGAATCCGCACAAGGCGGTTCTCAACATCGCCCGCCTCATCGACGAGGATGCAGAGCGCTTCGCCGGTTGCCAGCGGCACGAACTCGACATGTCGCACCGGGCGCTCCCGCGTCGGGGAGCTGACAAGCCCTGCCCCACCTGCCAGGCCTGACAGGATGGACGACGCTTCCTTCAGCACGCCCTGCATGTCCCGTCCGCCGGAACGCAGGCGCTCCTCGATCTCGGCACGGTCATTCTCGGACGGCTCACCGATCTCGAGGAAACCATCCACGAACAGGCGAAGGCCAATATGAGTCGGCAGCCGGCCAGCAGAGATGTGAGGGCTATCTAGCAGGCCCATATCCGTCAGATCCGACATGACGTTGCGGATGGATGCCGGCGACAGGCTGATTCCACTTTTTGATAGCGTGCGTGAGCCGACCGGCTCGCCCGTTTCCAGATAAGTTTCGACAATCTCGCGGAAGATGTTCCGGGAGCGGTCATCCAGGCTTTGCAACAGCCCGCGGAGGGAATTGGCTTCGCTCATGACGTTGAATTTCTAGGAATTGCAATCACCAGTTTCAATAGGTTCGATTTTGCTTTTACGTCAGTTTCAAATCGGCTCTCATGCGCCGATGACAAACGTGACTACAAAGCTCCCTCTCTCACAAGTGGTTGCCTACGGTTCGGTCGGAATTCCGTTCGGCGCCGTCGGCCTGCCCATGGCTGTATTTATCGCTCCATTCTACGCAGAGCAGATGGGGCTGGGGACAGCGCTCGTCGGCATCGTCTTCATGATCCTGCGATTCTGGGACCTGTTTTCCGATCCGGTGATGGGCTGGCTCGTCGATACGCGCCAGTCCCGCTTCGGCAAGATTCGCCACTGGCTCGTCATTGCCGTCCCGATCCTGCTGCCCGCTGTGTACCTGCTCTACAATCCCGTCGGGCCTCCTGTATCGCCCATCTATCTCGCGATCATCCTGTTCGTTTTCTACATCGGCACCACGATGATCACGACGCCGCACCAGGCATGGGCGCCATCCATCGCACGCAGCTATGATGAGCGCTCACGACTTTTCATGTGGCGGGAGCTGTTCACGATTTCCACCATGCTGGTGATGCTCGCCCTGCCATCGCTCCTGTCCGCGGCAGGCGGGGTCAGCTTTGCCCAGCAGATCTCGATCATGGGCTGGTTCCTGATCATTGCGCTGCCTGTCACGGTGGGCGCGTCGGTGCTGCTGGTTCCGGACCGGCGAACAGCCGACGATGCGCCCCGCGCCAGCTTCCATCCTAAAGCCATCATGGACGCGCTGAAGAAGGCAACGCTGTGGCGCCTGCTCGCGACCGAGATTTTCATCGGCATCGCCATCGCGGGGACCGCAGGCACATTCCTGTTTGCCTCCTACTGGGGATTTGGCGTCGATCATGGCACCGCATCGCTGATCCTCATGGCCCACTTCATCGCAGGCTTTGCGGCAATGCCGGTCTGGGTCGCGATCTCCAAGCGGTCTGAAAAATACATCGCCATGCGGACGGTGTG
Source organism: Pseudomonadota bacterium (assembly GCA_036338795.1). Lineage (GTDB taxonomy): Bacteria > Pseudomonadota > Alphaproteobacteria > Caulobacterales > Hyphomonadaceae > Henriciella. The sequence goes on from JAYZBJ010000009.1 coordinate 4,141, forward strand.
TGTCTGGTCGGCGGTGACATACATGTCATACCTGCCGCTCTCGCTGATGGGCGGCGGCACGACCATGCTCCTGATCGCAGCGGTCATCTCCGGGTTCGGCTACGGCTCGCCTTTCATTCTGGTGCGCTCGATGATGGCTGACCTCGTTGAGGCAGAGGAAGCACGCGGCGGCGGCAACCGCGCCGGCCTGTTCTACTCGCTCATGTCGGGTGCCTACAAAACCGGCGCAAGCTTTGCCATCGGGATTCCCTACATCCTGCTGGGCGTGCTCGTCGGCTTCAATCCGGCGGGCGACAACTCACCGGAAACCGTTCGCGGCCTGATGCTGGTCTTCGTGGGCGTACCCGTGGTTTCGTATGCGCTCGCCGCCATACTCATCTGGCGCTATCCGATCACACGGGCAGAACAGGTGAAAGCAGCCGAGGCCATAAATGCGGGTGGACAAGCCACGCTGGAATCGCTTCACCCCCCGATCAGTGAAGGAGATGCCCCATGACAGACCTCGTCCGCCCATCCGGCCGCGCCGCTGACCAGCTTCGCGACGTCGTGCTTGAAACCAATGTGACCCGCTACGCCGAAGGCTCATGCCTCGCCAAATTTGGTCACACCCACGTTCTGTGCACGGCAAGCTGGCAGGACAATGTCCCGCCATGGCTTCGCGGACAGGGCAAGGGCTGGGTCACCGGCGAGTACGGAATGCTGCCACGCGCCACGCATACGCGGGGTCGCCGCGAAGCCGCTGCTGGCAAGCAGTCGGGTCGCACGCAGGAAATCCAGCGCCTGATTGGCCGCTCCCTGCGGTCTGTCGTGGACCTGTCGGCCCTTGGCGAAAACCAGCTGACCATCGACTGCGACGTTCTTCAGGCTGATGGCGGCACGCGCACCGCTTCCATCACGGGCGGCTTTGTCGCCATGGCCCTCGCCATCAGATACCTGCGCGAGGAAGGCGTCATCACCGGAAACCCGATCCAGAAACAGGCTGCCGCCATCTCTGTTGGACTCTTCCAGGACATGCCCGTGCTCGACCTCGACTACCCGGAAGACTCCGGCGGCGAGGGCGACATGAACGTGGTGATGAGCTCCGATGGCGGCTTTATCGAAATCCAGGGCACCGGCGAAGAACGCCCGATGACGCGGCCCGAAGTCGAGGAAATGATGCGCCTCGCCGAAAAAGGCTGCAACGAGCTGTTCGAAGCGCAGCGCGTCGCTATCGGCTGATATTCCGGGAAGGCCCGCACGGAACGACCTTGCGGGCTTTTTCACCCCGGCGATGAGCGGCCATTGGACATGGCTAGCCCTCTCTCATCCCCTCAAGCCCAAACATGGCAAGCTGCAGGCTCTGGGCGATGCGCTCGGCGCGCTGCATGAAGTAGACGACTGTCTCTTCTTCGGGCGCAATCTCGTTCAGCGTTGTGTGAAAAAGCCCAAGCCAGGTCTGAAAGTCCTGTTTGGTGATACCGTCCAGCTTCATGTGAGCCGGCACTGGCTTGCCAGAGTAACGGCCAGCGTTCATCGCAACCGACGCCCAGAAATCCTTCAGCTTGGCGAGATGCTCGTCCCAGTCATCAATCTCGCCATTGAAGATCGGTCCCAACCGGTCATGCGCTCGCACACGCGCGTAAAACGTTTCGACGAGCCGTGAGATGAAGGCGTCATCAATCCCCAGCCGCGCGGCGTTCTCCTGAATGGCGCGGCGCCGGTCTTCGGCGGAGCGTATCTGGTAGGTCATGTGCCCTCTTCACAGTGAGGGAGATGATATGTCGATACGGGAAATGCCGTAGGTGGCCCTAATCACGCGGCGATGGCTTCTCGCGGCCCTGCCACGTCACATCCGCATCCCAGAGCGCAACAGTCGACAGGCTCATCTTCGCAGAGCCATCGACGGGCTTGCGCGAAAACGAGACATACATGAAGGCGTCGGATGTCGGGTCATAGATGCGGCGCACCGCGAGCTGCTTGAAGATCAGCGAGCGGCCACGGTCCCAGACTTCTTCGCCGGAGCGGTCGAGATCGATCCGGCCGATTGTCACCGGTCCGGTCACCATGCAGGAGATCGACGAGTTGGACGGATCCTCGAACCAGTTTCCCTTGCCGAGCCTGTCCCAGACACCGCGATCAAAATAGGCGATGTGACAGGTGATCCCCTGCACTTTAGGATCGGCCAGGCGATCGATCTTGATCTCGTTTCCGAGCCAGTCATTCTTGAATTCACCTGCTTCACGATCCCCGCCCGTGCAGGCGGCGAT
>JAYZBJ010000010.1:0-17025 GCA_036338795.1 Pseudomonadota bacterium
ATATGGTCGAAATCCCCCGCCGGTTCAAGGAAAACCGGATGGTTCGAATCATGTTGCTGGCTTGTAATGTTCGGACGGTATTAGCGCGACTTTCCCTCGCGACAGTTCGCGTCGGCGCGCCGAAATAAACATGTTCCCGAACAGTGATCGGGAATTTGTCACTGTATTCACGGACACCGAGCGACTTTTAGACATCAAAACATGCAAGTCATTGTGCCTTTTCGGGTCAATTCAACCTTCGCGACCGCAATAAAAAGTATGGTTTGACTTTCTTTCGGGCTGATTGCAGCATACGTCGGCTGTGATAAGTACAGCAGAGGGACGTACGATTTAATCGAAGGGGAAAGATCCTATGGCTGATGCATCGGCGTACGCTGACAACATAAAAAAATACGCGAAGGGGTATAACCAGAAGGCCGCCGAAAAGATCGTTGGTCATCTTGGTATTGCCTTGCGCAATCGCGACTCCTCACTCGTTTCATGTTCTGATCCGGGCGAGCTTCAGCGCGTCCGTGAAAAGTTCTGCCGGGGAAAGCTGGGCCTCGCGCAGAAGAATGACGAGATCGACGCCGCGATGGGCAAGGTCTGCGAGAAAATGAAGCCCGAAGGCGGCAACAAGTCTCGCGTGACATTCTATTACCTCCTCGCGGAGCACTTCGGTAAGCTGGACGAGCTTGCTGGCTAGTCCATCTGCCTGGACAACCGAAGTTTGAGCTAGCCCGGTCTTGATGGCCGGGCTTTTTCGTTTCAGGGAGCGGGCATGATCAGACTTTTTGCCGCGCTGCCTGTGCCCGATGACGTCGCCGACCGTCTGGAGCCTCTCCAGACCGGGCTGGACGGCGCGCGCTGGCGTGACCGGGAGCACTTCCATGTCACGCTCGCCTTCTTCGGCGCGATGGAAGAGCCGGTCGCCGAAATGCTGGATGTCGAAATCGGCGAGATCGCTTCGCCGCAAATCGAGCTGGAAATTGAAGGCGTTGGCTGGTTTGGGCGCAAGGAGCCACATTCGGTCTTTGCAACGGTCCGCAGGACGCCAGAGCTGGAAGCGCTGGCAAAGGCGTGTCGCAAGATCTCCGCCCGCATGGGGCTCGACAAGGATGAGCGCCCCTTCAAGCCGCATATTACGCTGGCCTATCTGAACAATACGCCACTGGACGCAGCGATGGCCTGGTCGGAACGCTGGCAGGTCTTGCGGGCGGGCCCGTGGACTGCGGACCGCTTTCACCTGTTCGAGAGCATCTCCCGCCCCGGCAAGCGCAGCGTTTACGACGCCGTCGCGGACTATCCGCTTACCTAGAAGAAAACCCCGGCCTTCTTCAGGCCGGGGTTGTTTGACCGGATGCTGCTTCAGTCAGTCGGCGGGCGGGCTCTCGAGGCAGGCATAATAGTCCTCATCATTGTCCGCGATGCAGGGGAAGACCTTGTCGAGAAGGTACTTTTTCTGTGTCGCGACGCGGCCGCTCGCAAACCTCGCTTGATCAGGATCGCTTGCGCGTTTTTCCGCCGCGATGTCAGTGCCATATGGCACGATGATCCGGGGGCTGCCGACATCCTGCCACATCGCGTCGATCTGGGCATTTTCCGGCGACCAGTACGTCTTATGATAGGCGAGCGCGGCCATGAGGTAAGGATCTTCGCTGTCAGCTCCGGCGTCCTCTGCGGAGTCTGATGGTGTGTCCCCGCCAAGTGCCTGCAGCCGCTCATAGGCGGCGAGCGAAGATTCCAGCGTCCAGACTTCGGTGCGGCCCGGGATGTAGAAGAGCCATGCTGCCATGGTGCCCGGATTGCGGCAGCGCGGATTGTGCTGGTAGCAGCCTGGCTTCGCGTCCCAGTCTGCCTCGAATTCGCGCAGGAAGCTGATCAGCTCCTCATCGCCAAGGCGCAGGCTCTCGGCGAAGAGGCTGGTCGTGTAGCGGCTGGCGAACCGGCTCGGTCCAATGCCGAGAAGGGGCTCATTAGGCGAGATCCCGTTCTCGAACATTGTTGCCAGGATCGAACGGTAGGCGGGGTCGTCGTAAGACTCTTCGAGTTGACCCGGAAATTTCGGATTGTGGTATTGGGACACGCCTTCCACGGGCCAGCTCAGCGCATCGGCCATCGCGTCAGGCCCCATGCCAACCGCCACATAGAGCGCTACGGCATCGGCATCCAGATAATCGACGGCCTGTCGAAAGCCGTTCTGGTCAATGGCGTATCCGCTTTCCATCAATCGTTGGCGGGCTTCAGCCGGTTCAAGCTCAGCGAGCTTGTTGCTGGCTGTATCGCCCCCAGCAGAGCAGGCGGAGACGAGGGCAAGGGAAAGGGCGGTCAACGCCGCGCGAACATACAGTTTCATCATGAGGTCTCCGATGGCCCTAGCGTGGGCGGATAGTGGTCACGACCTGGGTCGATTTGCCGACGCCATAAAAGACGACCGCTTTCAGCTCGTAGTCTTCCGAAACCCAGGCAAGTGTGCGCTGGCCTTGCTGGGCTGGCACCTGGCCGAACGTGCTGTAGCCGCCGGCTTTCGGGGCAACGTTCTTGTCATCACGTGGAAGCCCGTATGTGGCTTTCAACTCGTCGACGGTTTCACCAACCGGCTGGTTACCTGCGTTCACGCGATGCTCCAGAACGGTGATCGTTTGCGAGCTGTCGAGCTTTGCGACCAGTTTCTGGCCCGTCGTGAGGTGAAGCTCACATTCGTCGCCGCTCGGGCTGCAGACAACGCTTCCGCGTGGCAGCTCATCCTTGATGTCCTGCAGTGTTCCGCTTGGCAGCATACCGAACAGGGAAATGTTCTGTGAACTGGGGGCGGCGGATGGCCTGGCTTCTGGGGCGGAGCCTTCATAGGTGGCGATTACGCGGCCATCCAGATCGCGATAGCGGGCTTTGTTGAGGACACGCGCCTCGGTGATGTTCGCGACCATCACAGCGCCGTCGCGCACATCGAGGACGAAATCGATCTCCAGTGAAACGCTGCGGTCGACATTGCTGCCGCGCTTGCGGGAGGTCACGAAAGCCTGTGCGTCCTCCTTGGGCATCTTGATGCCGTTGATGATGTCGGTGTTGTTGAACTTGACCTTCAGGGTTTCCGGGAAACTGCAGATGCTTCTGTTGGTTTCGTAGAAATAGGAGGTCTTGCTGATCGGGTTGAAGCTGAATTCCCCGGCGGAGAAGTCATACTCGCCGAATTCCTGATTGGAGCGGATCGTGAATGTGTCGGAGAGGTTTGCCTCTTCAACACGCGCCTTCATCAACTCAATCGTCTCAGTGCGCTTCTCGTCCTTGATGAATTCGTCCTGGCGAGAGCGATTCCAGACTTCGTTACGGTATTCCCGCATGTAGCAATCGACATGGCTGTCATAGTCGAAATAGCTGTCCAGCTTCATCCATGAATACAGCAAATTCTCGTAGGTAAACTCCTTCGCGCTGGCCTGTCCTGAAACAGACATGCCAAAGGCGAAAGCCAAGATAATGCCGCCCATACGTCTCAACGCTGGACGAAGTCCTTCACGGTCGCGGGTCCGCATACCAGATCACTCCTGTTTGGTGGAAATAGGAAAAGGGCTGACTTTTCAGCGGCCCTCAAGTCGGACCGGACTCGGGCGAGGCCGGTGTCGAAAACTGGATCGGGACCACCACGCTGCCGTATTGGAGCGGATGAACGTGGGCATTGATGAGATTGAATGACGAGGCTGTCACCAGCTCTCGCGAAGGGTCCTGCGTGATTTTGCAAACCCTATTCCCCCGAATAGCTCCCCCGCCGCACCGCGATATGTGTCTGTGCCGGATCAAGCGTTTTCACGCCTGAAAGCGGTGCGATTACAACCTTATGTGTAATGTCTTCGACAGGAGCGTCAACAATTCCCTTGGCGGAATCGCTCCCTCGCCAAGGGAAAGTCGAAAAGCCGTTCAGGTGACGAACGCAGCGCACGACAGCAATTGTGTCCGTGCGCGAGAAGTCGACCTCCAAGGTTGACCGATCGGTCTGTGATCTGGGAAGAAGTGGTGCCGCCTAGGTGACTTGAACACCTGACCCCCGCATTACGAATGCGATGCTCTACCAGCTGAGCTAAGGCGGCTGACCGTTTGAAGGCGCCTCAATACAGTTTGCAGCCAAAAGCCGCAAGCCCGGTTTTCACCCCGCGCGCATCAGGACTGCTCGTCCGCGCCATCCTGGACATAATCAACGGGCGGTTCGCTTAGCTGGACCGACTTTCCGGCCGCAACAGCTTGTGTCTCTGGCGTGCGCGTCTGGGGCACGGGCTGTGCTTTGCGCACGGGTGCAGGCAGGGCGATGTGCCGTCCGGCCTCGAGTTCGCGCCCGTAGGCTTCGTAACGCGAGTGAACAAGGTTTCCGGCATCACCGAATGCGTAGACGAGTCGGGCCCAGTCGCGGCGAGAATAGTCGAATGCATTGCCGTTCGGGTCGATGTCTGACCATTCGGCCTCACGCGACGCGGTGGCGGCCATCCGGCCCCAGCGATCGGCTTCTTTAGCGTCGCCATAGCCGCGCAGGGCTTGCTCCAGCAGGAGGCAGAGGCGGGCGGTCGGTTTCTCTTCGACAAGCAGGGCGAGCCCCCGGATGGCGGCCATCCAGTCGCGATTGGCCATCGCAATCTCGGCCTTGAGTATGCGGCTCTCGCGCGCTTCCGGGTTGGTCGTGGTCAGGGCGTTCAGCCGTGCGAGCTGCGCCTTCGGCGTGTCGGCCGGGTCGAGCCGGCGGCAGAGATGCGCCAGGGCAGGATGAGGGCTGGCTTTCCAGCCAAGCTCCAGAACACCCTGCGCAGCCTTTACCTTACCGTCCATCATCAGGTGACGGGCGCCATGATATGCCGCTGGCGGGAAGGTCGGGGCGGAGCGGATCGCGTCAGCCAGCAGACGCTGCGCATCGCGGCGTTCCGCATTTGGCAGGTTGCAGGCAACGGCGGTGTACAGCACGGCACGCCGGCGGCGCAGGCTGTCGCCCTTGATTGCTCCGCGCTTTTCGCCGATCGCCAGCGTGTCGAGGGCCTCTTGCCAGTGGCCACGGGCGATCTGGCTATCGAACAGTGCATTGAACGGCCAGTCAGCTTCGACACGCAGGGCAAGCGCCTCACGGGCACGGGCTTCGGCAGAGGCAACGTCACCCCTTTCGGATGCAGCTGTGGCGGCACCTTTCAGGCCAGCGAGCTGTCCGCCCGGCAGACGGGCAAGCTGCCCCCAGGCGCGCTCCGCACCGGACCAGTCATCCGAAATCTCTGCCGTTCGCGCTTCGAGTAACAGTTTCAGCCTGTCGTCATCTGCGTGGCGAGCCGCCTTGCTGGCATATTTCTTTGCGAGGCGCACATCGCCCGCTTCTGCTGCAAGAAGGCCATCGGCGAGCGCCTTGTTTGCGTGGCGTACTTTTGAGGCCTCGCGCGCTTCAGAAAACCGCCCCGGAAGTTTCAGCAGGCCCGTCACGCCACCCCAGATCACCGCCATGGCGGCGCCAAGCAGCAGGACGGCAAGAATGGCGACAACAAGCTTCAGCTCGATCGCCGTTTCCGGGCCGAGCGTGATGACCACGCTTCCCGGCAGGCGAGAGGCCCAGAGAACAGCCAGTCCAGCGAGGACGATGAGAAGGATGACGAGAAAGAGTACGATCATGGATTAGTATTTACTGTCCGGCTGCGATCAATTTAAGGCGTAATTCCTCAAGAGATCCTTCAAGGCGCGCTCGGCGCTGCGCATCGGCAAGCCAAGTCTGGAAAATCGGGCGAGTGGTATCTGGCAGTGCTTCGACCGCATCAATGGCTTCATCTAGGTCGTCCCGCGCGAGCGCGGCTTCCGCATCGGCGAGCCTGTCGGCGGTCTCGCTGTCAGATGATGTGCGGCGGATACTGACGGAGTCGCCGAACACGGTGCTGACCCAGCCCATACCGGAAGCCTCTTCGGTATCGCGCGTCAGCGCGTTGTTGCGCAGCGAACGAAAGTCGGCCCGCAAGCGAGCTGTCGTGGGCACTTCGATACGGGCGAGACTCGACAGGGCATCGACGGCACTATCATCAGGGCGCGCGTCCCGTAACTGCTGGTATTCGGTTTCAAACGTCTCGCCGCGATTGGCTGCCGCTTCTATGGCCGCAAGGGCGAGGGATGCGCTGACCGCCGATGTGGACTGCTTGCGGATCTCAGCGCTGTCATTGCGCACATTATCAAGTTCGGTCGCGAAATCGCGTTGCGTGGCCTCCAGCGTTGCGATCTCGGACCGCAGCGTCTCGAGTTCCGTGCGGAGGCTCACAATCTGTGCGTCGCTGGCGCCGGTATCGCTCTGCGAATTCGCGAGCGCGCGTTCAATCGCATCAAGGCGTGCAGGGTCAATTGGCTCCTGCGTGTCTGCTGACAGCGTTTCAAGCTGGCTCTCCAGACCGGACAGCCGGGCCTCGACTTCGGCGGGAAGTGCTGCCGATTCGTTGTCGCCAGCGGGCGCCGCAGAAACTAGTTCTTCCATCTGCTCTTCTAGGCGTGCGATCTCGGTGTCGATACGGTCAGCCGTGCGCTCGATTTGGGCCGATAGGTCTGAAACTCTCGCCTCAAGGGCTTCCTGATCGGCGCGAAGGGCGTCGCTCGTGTCAGCGACAGCTGGCGTATCGTCCAGCAGTCCGGTTTTTCCCAACAGCCCTGAAGACCAGACAGACAGTCCAGCAGAGCCGAGGGCAATCAGGAGGAGGAAGGCCCATGCGATCCAGCCGGGGCCGCCGCCACGCTTCTCTTTGGTGGTTTCGGGTGTGTCATCCTGCGGCGTATCGGCAGGCTCATACTCGGCATCAATCGGCACGGAATGGCTTGGTTGGTCGCTCATGATTTCCCTCTTCGCGCTCCCCAGCCGCCTGTCCTGTTATCGCTGCCGGTTCACCGTGCCTCAAGCGCCTCCGTCAGGCACGCCATCAAATGGGCCTCATCCGGATGACTTGCCACATGAACGCCGCCACATGGCCTATCGTTCAGTCTTTCAGCTGCTTGCGGTGAAATTGCGACGAATTCGGTTTTCGAAAGATTGATATCCGCTGCAAGTGCAAGAAAAGCGTCAGCGCCTTTCGCGGAATGGATCAGGCATATGGTTCTTTCGCCCGAACCAAGCTGGCGAACCGCAGCTTCGCTGAGGTTGGCTGCCTGCGCTGCTTCGTAAAGCGGCAGGAACGTCACATCGAAGCCTTCCGCCTCAAGTGCCATTCTCAGATTCCCTCTGGCGGCGGAATTCGCCACATGGAGCAGCGTCTTCTCGTCACCGGACCAATGATGCGCGATATAGTGCGCGAGCGCATAGGCATCGCCAGACGACTGGTGGACAGGGCTGAACCCCTCTCGCAGCGCTTCAGACCCGGTGGCCGGCCCAACACACCAGGCTGGCAGGTCGCGTGAATCGCTCCGCTCAGCAAAAAAACGCACGCCATTTGCGCTGGTGAAAATCAGTCCACCGAAGGCCGACAAATCCGGAATCGCTTCATCCCGGGCAAAAAGATCGAGCACAGGGGACAGGATCGGGGAGAGCCCCATTTCCCGCAGCCGTCCAACCGTCTGGGACCCGCCCGGCTCGGCCCGTGTGACGAGGATTGCGGGGCTGGGATCAGACATCGTCGAAGGCCGGCAGGTTACCGCCAGCTGACGCACGGATCTGTTCGCCAGCGGTGCGACCAAGCGCGGCCATTTCCGCTTCGCTGGAATCGGATTGCGCGACGCCTTCATGGCGCCAGCGGTGCGATCCGTGGGGCTTGAGAACTTCGCCTGCAAACTTCCAGACACCGTCCTCCTGCCAGGCGTGCCCGCCCATCGCAGTGCGACAGGAGCCATCAAGCTCAACCAGGAACGCCCGCTCCGCCATCGCAGCGAGGCGGGTCTGTGCGTGATTGAGTTTGTCGAGCAGGTCGAGGATGTCCTGGTCCAGATCATCGGGGCGTGCTGCAATCGCGACGATGCCCTGACCGGCAGCCGGGATCATGTCCTTCACGGGGATTGGCGTTGCGATATGAGCCATGTCGAGCCGGTTGAGGCCTGCGATCGCAAGGTAGGTCGCATCGGCCAGCCCATCGTCCAGCTTTTTCAGGCGTGTCTGAACATTGCCACGGAAGGTGACGATGTTGAGGTCCGGCCGCAGGGCCAGTGTCTGGGACTCGCGGCGAAGGCTTGCCGTTCCCACCGTGGCGCCTTTCGGAAGATCCTTCGGGCCGGTCAGCCCGTTCCGGTTGATGAAGCCATCGCGCGGGTCTTCGCGTTCCGGATAGGCCAGCAGGGCCTGTCCGTCGGGCAGGACACCCGGAACGTCTTTGAGGCTGTGCACGCCGATATGACACCGGCCATCATCAACGGCAGCGTCGATCTCGCGCGTGAAGAGGCCTTTGCCGCCTGCATTGATGAGCCGCTCTGTCGTCAGCTTGTCGCCACCAGTGGTGAAGGTGACGATCTCGCCCGTCACCTCGCCATTCGAAAGACGCTCAAGGTCTGCTGCAACATCGCGGGCCTGCACCAGTGCGAGAGGTGAGCCGCGGGTTCCGATCTTCAATGTGAGCTTGGGTGCCGGCATCGCCGTCATCATGCCTCCAGACTGTCCAGATTTGGCCCTGCTAAAGTGAGACACCTTCAGTGACAAGAGATCGTGGGTGCGTCACCGCCGCGCGTCATGCGGGCGCTTTCTTAACGAAGTGGGGGCAGGATAGAGATATGAGATCATTGATTGCTGCCTTTGCGTTGGTGCTTTCCGCCTGTTCCGCCGGCGAGCCATCGGCCAGCGCTGACGAGATTGCACGCGCTGCACCTTCACCCATCGAACGTTGTATGAACCTTGGAGGCGCCCTCGAAGCGCCGCGCGAAGGCGAGTGGGGCTATACGGTCCGCGAGAGCGACCTTGTTCGTATCAAGGAGGCCGGGTTCGACACGGTCCGCCTGCCGGTGAAGTGGAGCGCGCACACGCAGGAAAAGCCTCCTTACCGCATTGATCCGGCGCTGATGGACCGCGTGACTGAAATCGTTCAGGCAGCCGATGAAGCCGGACTCAAGATCATCATCGACGTCCATCATTATAACGCGCTGATGAAGAAGCCGGATGCGCATCGCGCCAGGCTCGGGGCGATCTGGCGTCAGATCGCTGACCAGTTCGAAGGATACCCGGACAGCGTCATTTTCGAACTTATCAATGAGCCGAATGACCGGATGACAGTCCGCAAGACGGACGCCATCAACCGCGAACTTCTGGCCATTGTGCGGGAGAAACATCCCGACCGCTGGGTTGTTGTCGGCAGTGCAGGCTGGGGCGGCCTCGATGCCTTACTGAAGAGCCGCCCGCCGGAAGACGGCCGCATCCTGCTAACGTTCCACTCCTACGAGCCTTATGACTTCACCCATCAGGGCGCATCATTCTCGGATGATCCGCCGCCGGTTGGCCGTCGATGGGGCACGAATGAGGAGCGCGACCTGATGGAGATGGGGGCCAATCTGGCTGCTGAGTTCGCCAATGAGCATGGTCATCCGATCCTGCTCGGAGAGTTCGGCGTTTACGAGGATGTTCCGCTGGACCAGCGCGTCGCCTGGACCCGCGCCATGCGCGAGTTTGCCGAGGAGCGGAATATTGGCTGGTGCTACTGGGACTATGCGACGACGTTCAAGGCTTACAATATCGATCGGGAAACATGGATCCGCTCGATCCTGTCGGCACTGATCGAAGACTGACGCCCAGCCTTCCATGACGGGCGCCTTGGCCTTAAGTGAGCCGCATGACCAGCCACACTGTTCTTGGTATTGAAACAAGCTGCGACGAGACAGCCGCAGCGGTGCTGCGCCTCGAGAATGGCAAGGCAACGATCCTGTCCGAGATTGTCCGCAGCCAGGTAGAAGAACATGCGCCGTATGGCGGGGTCGTTCCCGAGATTGCAGCGCGCGCGCACGCAGATATCGCCGACAAGGTTGTTGCGGCTGCGATCGCGGAAAGCGGGCTCGCCCTCTCCGACTTTGATGGTATCGCCGCGACCTCCGGCCCGGGACTGATCGGCGGTGTGATGGTCGGGATGATGACCGGCAAGGCGCTAGCGCTGGCTGGTGGCATGCCCTTTATCCCGGTCAACCATCTGGAGGGCCACGCCCTGTCGCCGCGCCTCGCTGAAGACTGTGCGTTTCCTTACCTGTTGCTGCTGGTATCCGGTGGCCATTGCCAGTTTATCGAAGTGCGTGGACTGGGCGATTACACCCGTCTCGGCACGACGATCGATGATGCGGCCGGTGAAGCGTTCGACAAACTGGCCAAGCTGCTCCATCTGGGCTTTCCGGGTGGACCAGCCGTCGAGCGCACGGCCGCCAGCGGTGACCCGACCCGCTACAAACTTCCTCGCCCGCTTATGGACCGGCCCAATCTCGATTTGAGCTTTGCGGGCCTGAAATCTGCGGCCGCAAGGATTATCGAGGGTGAACAGCTTTCCGAGCAGGATATCGCTGACCTGTGCGCCAGTTATCAGGCGGCAATCGCAGACTGCCTGTCTTGGAAGGCCGAGCGGGCCATGGAAGGGTTTGGCGGCGAACGGCTGGTGGTTGCTGGCGGAGTCGCGGCAAATTCGGCGATCCGAGACGCGCTTGAGCAGGTAGCTGAACGCCATGGCGCCCGACTGATAGCGCCGCCGCTTCGTCACTGCACGGACAATGCGGCCATGATTGCGCTAGCGGGCGCAGAGAGGTTGGCCGAGGGCCTGTTGGAAGACGATGCGATGTCGTTCTCTGCGCGTCCACGCTGGCCACTCGATGAGGCAAGTGCCCAGTCCGATCCAGCATATGGCGGTGGCAAGCGCGGGGCGAAAGCCTAGGCAGCCAGAACGCGCAGCAAGCGGGTTGCCTGTTCTTCTGCAAATCCGTCTTTGAGTGGTGCGCGCATGATCAGCAAGTTGTGCCATGCCGGAGAGATCAACAGGCTGACGGCCTCGTCGAGGTCATAGTCACGGCGGATACGCTTCTTGGCGGCCAGTTCGGCGAGGATCAGACGCAATGGTGCGCGGACATTGGCCTTCATCCAGTTGCGCCACGCGTCACCGGCTTCCTTTTCGTCTGCCGCGGCCATCAGCGCGCCGCGAAGCACGGCGTGGCCATTGCCTGTACGGGTCATTGTTTCGAAGGGGGTGAGCAGCGATGAAATGCGCTCGACCGGGTCTGTGCCGGATGCAGGCGGCGGTTGCAGCATGGCGGTTGCAGCTTCCAGGCACATCGTACCGGAGGCCGGCCACCAGCGATAAATCGTCTGTTTCGAGGCGTGGGCGCGCCGGGCGATGCTGTCGACGCTGAAATTTCGCCAGCCCGCCGTCGCCAGCTCTTCGCGCGTGGCTTCAAGGATTGCCGCGCGCGATGCCTCGCTTCGGCGCGGGCCTTGCCTGCGGCGGGTCGTCTTCTTTGGCTTGGTCGTGTTTTCTGCATCGGCCATGGGGTTCTCCGTAAGCCTGAATTGCCCAGGTAGGCCCACAGGAATAGTGCCAAATCCTTTGGCGAAAGTGAACGATCCGTCTCGTTCTCAGTTGCAGTCTGTGCGGAGTCTGACTAAGGGCTGCGCAAGTTTGAGAGTAAGGAGTGATCGATGCGCACCCCAGAAGACCTGAAGAATGGCTATCGCGCGTTCCGGCGCGGAACTTATCGGCACCAGGCCAATCTTTATGAAGAACTGGGACAGGGCCAGGATCCTGACATCATGATCATCGCCTGCGCCGACAGCCGCGCAGAGCCTGCTGACATCTTCAACGCCGCGCCCGGCCAGCTGTTCGTCGTCCGCAACGTGGCCAATCTGGTGCCGCCCTACGAAACGACGGAAGGCTTGCATGGTGTCAGCGCGGCGCTCGAATTTGCCGTGACAGCGCTCAAGGTGAAACACATCCTGATCATGGGGCATGGCGGTTGCGGCGGCGTGAATGCATCGCTTTCCGCTGCCAAGGACAAGCCGGTTGGACAGTTCATTGCTCCGTGGGTCAGCCTGTTGGACGAGGCACGCGACAACGTTCTGGCGAAAACCCCGACGGACCCGCAGCGCGCGCTGGAATTTGCCGGTATCGGCACGTCCATCAAGAACCTGATGACCTTCCCCTTCGTCGAAGAGCGTGTGAAGTCCGGCGATCTCGAGCTACATGGAGCTTGGTTCGCCATCGCCCATGGCGAGCTGCATTGGCGCGATTCCGAGACGGGCGAATTTTCTGTCGTTGAAGCCTAACGGCTGGTCGCCCAGACCGCGAATGCGGCTGAGACGAACATCAGTGCGGCGGCGCCTCGATTAAACCATTTAGCGAAGTCCGGGCTGGCGAAGTTGCGCGCCATCCGGTCAGCGGCTGCGGCATAGATGGCCAGGCCGAACATTTCGCTGAATGTGATCGTCACCATGGCGATTGCGATTTGCAGTCCGAGGGGCCGACTGGCATCGAAGTAGCCTGGCAGGAGCGCGCCGAAAAAGACGAGTGCGCTTGGATTAGCCAGTTGCAGCCCGACGCCCTTTGCGAAGAGTGCACTGCGCCTTGGCATCGCCTCACGCGAGAGGCGCAAGTCTCTCGGTTCCCCCCGGATGAGGTTCCCCGCGATCCAGGCGATAAAGGCAAGGCCGGCAAGTTTCAGGATGAGGAAGCCTGCCGGGAACTGAGATGCAATGGCAGCAGCGCCGCCAGCGGCCAGCGCAATCCAGATGAAGTTGGCGGTTGAAACGCCGATAGCCGGCAGCATTGCCGGACGAAAGCCGAACCGGAGCGAGGACGATACGACAAGCATCACGGCGGGCCCTGGCGTCAGGCCACCCGCCATGAACAGGCCGATCATCGCCAGCCAGACACTGAACTCCAAACCGGCTAGGCCTCCTGCCTGATCAGCCTTCCTTCTGGAAGCGCTCCACCGATGACATGATCAGCTCACGGGCTTTCTCCACGCCTTCCCAGCCCTGGATCTTGACCCACTTGTTTGGCTCAAGGTCCTTGTAGTGGGCAAAGAAGTGCTCGATGCGGTCACACAGCGTCTCGGGAAGATCGGTGTAGTTGTGGATCTTCTCGTAATAGCGCGTCAGCTTCTGGTGTGGCACGGCGAGAATTTTTTCGTCCTCACCGCCATCATCTTCCATGAGTAAAACGCCGATTGGACGCGCGCGCACGACCGCGCCGGGGACGAGTGCACGCTGGCCTACGACCATCACGTCGATCGGGTCGCCATCGAGGCTCAGCGTATGCGGCACGAAACCGTAATTGCACGGGTAGCGCATGGACGTGTAAAGGTAGCGGTCGACGAACATCGCGCCCGATGCCTTGTCGATCTCGTATTTGATCGGCTCACCGCCGAGGGGCACTTCGATCAGTACGTTAAGGTCATCCGGGAGGTTGGTTCCGGAAGAGATCTTCGAAATATCCATGATAGTTCCTGTAAGCGACAAGGCCGTTTCGATTCGGCGTCAACCGCCGCTGCACTGCACAAGGCGGGCCAAAGCGTCAAGGGAAAGGCTGCGGGGAAAGTCGGCGAAAGCAGCGAGTAGACGCTTTCCCGTCACATTATTCCGAGTGGCCTAGCGTTTCAGGCCGAAATTGAAGCTGACTGAAATCCTGGCGTCTTCCGTCCGGCTGGGCATCACTTCGTGCCGCAGCCAGCTCTCCCACATCAGGATGTCACCGGGTTTCGGCGCGACGTAGACAAAGCGCCGCTCATTCTCCGGCGTGGTCCCGGTTTCAGCGGGGGCGGCCATCATCATGGCGAGGCGCGGGTCTTCAAAGCGGATATCGCCTGAGCCCTCGGGTATGGTGATGTAGACCGTCCCGGAAATGATGCTGCCGGGATGGATATGGCCGGAATGATGCCCGTCTTCGCCGAGAATGTTGATCCATATCGCGTCGAGGCTGAGCTGGTCGCGGTCGACATCCCAGTGATGCGCCTGCGCGAATGACCATGCGTGTTCATGGAGCGTCTCTGCGAGTGCTTCAAACACGGTCACGCGGGACGGCAGATCGTCTAGCGAGGCATAAGAGGTGTAGCCTGGATAGCCTTTGTCCTCGCACCAAGTGTGCCCGGCTTCATCGCCATCTTCAATCATCCAGCAGGCATCTTCCAGCTCTTCAAGCCATGTCTCGCCTTCGAGACGGGCATGGTAGAGACGGGTCGGGAATAGTGTGCGGATCGTCATGCCCGCGCTTCTAGGCTTTGTTCTGTCCCGCGTGAAGCGACATTGCGACGTTCACATGCTGTTTGCAGAATCGAAAACGCCTCCCGCGCCGGGGCTGGAAATGCAGCGGCGGGGAGGCGTCTTGTCAGGATCCGGCGAGGTTTACTCTTCCGTGGTGCCTTCATCCATGCTGGCGGCAGGCTTCACGAATTTGAGCGTCATGCGGTCAGACTCGCCAATGGCGGCGTAAGCCTCGGCATCAAAGTCTTCAGGCGTGTTGCCGTCACGATCCGATGTGCGAGAGACTGGCGGCAGCGTCCATACGCCGAACGGGTGGTCAGCGGTATCGTTCGGGTTGGCGTTGATCTCGCTGGACGCTTCGAATTCGAAACCTGCAGCATCTGCCAGGCCTTTCACATAGTCCTCATGGACATATCCGCTTGGCGCCGACGGGTCCTGCTCCATCGAGGAGGGCAGGCGGTGTTCAACAACACCAAGCACGCCGCCCGGCTTCAGGACACGGTAGGCTTCCTCGAAAAACTTGTCCGCGTGACCGCCGCTCATCCAGTTGTGGACATTGCGGAAGGTTAGGACGGCGTCGACGCTTTCAGGTTCGCCCATTGGAGGGGCGTCAGATCCGTAGACGACGTACTGGATATCGCCGAACGTCTCCGGGCTGGCGGCGTAGTTTTCCTTATAGCTGGCAACGATTTCTGCTGCGCGCTCGGATCCGTCGGGATCGAATGTTGCTGCAACGAACTGGCCGCCATTCTTATGAAGCCAAGGTGCCAGGATATTCGAATACCAGCCGCCACCAGGCCAGATCTCAACAACGGTCTCGCTGCCGTTGAGTCCGAAGAAAGCAAGCGTCTCGGCCGGGTTGCGGTACGGGTCACGAACTTTCTCTTCTTCGGTGCGCCAAGAGCCAGCCATTGCGTCCTCGACGGTATAGGCCTGCACGGTTTCTTCAGCTTCAGCGGTGTCCTCTGCCGCCGCGTCGGTGCTTTCGGCAGGCGGTGTCGGTGCCGACGTGGTGTCGTCCAGTTCGGCCTCGCCGCCGCACGCTGCCAGCGTCAGCGCGAGAAGGCTCACTCCCAAAATCCGTTTCATGCCGCATCCTCCAGGTTCTTGAACAGAAAAAGATACTTCCCAAATACACCAAGTCCGGGCGCTGCCAAGCGGGTCCGGACCGGTAATCTGCCGGCGCCGATGAACGGGCCGGAGCAACAGACGAGCCGAAACCTCAGTATCCGGCGCATTGCCGGGAGCAGTTGCTTAGGAAGGACTGTACCAATGAGCACGATTGATCTCACCCCCCTTTACCGCACCATGGTTGGCTTTGATCGCATGGCTAACCTGATCGATTCAGCCAGCCGGCTTGATGGAACGCAGGGCTATCCGCCCTACAATATCGAGCGCGTGGCGGACGACGAGTTCGCAATCGAAATCGCGGTTGCAGGTTTCTCCGAGGACGACCTCGAGATCGAAACCAATGACAATCTCCTGACGGTCGCAGGCAAGAAAAACCACGAAGAGGCCGGCGAACAGCGCCAGTTCCTTCATCGCGGAATTGCTGAGCGCGGATTCCTCCGCCGCTTCCAGCTTGCCGATCATGTGATCGTAACAGGCGCAAGCCTCAAAAATGGCCTGCTTCGCGTGGAGCTTGTTCGCGAACTGCCGGAAGCCAAGAAGCCTCGCAAGATCGAGATCGGTGCTTCTGCGTCGAACACCGTCAAGCCGAAACTTGTTGAAGGCAACAAGAAGGAGGTCTCCGCCGCCTAAGGCGTGACCTCCCATCCAAAGTACAGATACGCCCCGGACCTCGCGGTTCGGGGCGTTTTATTATGACTTCTTGTCGTTCGAGGCGAAGAATGCGGCGATGCCTGCTTCTTCGAGGAATGCTGACAGCGCTTCATTGTCGTTCAGTCGCCGCACCGCCTTCTGGACAGACTTGTAGGAGGTGGCAGCGTATTGCTGCGTGACCTGCTCGAAAGCCTTCTTCTCGATCTTCACCGATGTGCGTTCCTGCTTCTCCTGCGAGGCCGTTAGATTGGTGTCGGCCCATGGCAGGTAGGTTTGCGCAATCTCGTCCCGGAACAGAGGAAGCAGCGTCTCTTTCAGCTCGTCCAGCGGCTTGAATGGTGCGCCGGCCTTCGGCGCATCCATGAATTCGCACCATGCGGTCACGAACGGTGCCTGATCGCGCAGCCAGGCGGCCGGTGTCGGGTCAATCAGCATCTGTGAGAACTGGCCCGCCAGAGCAAAGTCAGCGACCGATGGACGACCGCCGAAGATGAACAGGTTGTTTTCCAGGTGCTTGTTCAGCAGCATGGTGAAACGCTCGAAAGAGGTCTTCAGCGTTTTCTCGTTCTTTTTTTCAATGCCAACCAGCGGCAGGCGTTCACGCATCCGCTTGATGATCTGGTCGCGCGTCTTCTTCTTCGCGCGCGGCAGGTCGCCACTGAACAGCTGTTCCATGGTGCGATCGGCGGCAGCTTCGCGATCCGGCTTCTGGCCCCAGCGTTGCAGGAACATGGCCTTGTTGAGCCATTCATCGGCATAGTCTTCCAGGATCAGCGCGAGCACCGCGCAGGCTGGATCATCCGGCACGGCAGATGGTTCGGCATGGTCATTCTCGACACAGGAGAGGATGTCCGTCGAATCCTGGTTCGGCGCGCGGTTGGGCGATACCAGCAGCGGCACGGTCGGCACGCGCGCGAAGGACTGAAACTCGTCTTCCGTCGCCTTGGACCGGGAAATCCAGTCAAACTCGACCCCTTTATAGGTCAGGAAAGACCTGACTTTCAGGGAATAGGGAGACGTTTCGGCGCCGAACAAGCGGTAAGCAGTCATGTCGGTGTCCTTTTCAGGCTGAAGCGGGGTCTTAGGCGAAGCTGCTTTTGCTGCCAAGACGTGTTTGACGGTTGCTGGCAGGTGCCATACTCAAT
>JAYZBJ010000011.1:0-3859 GCA_036338795.1 Pseudomonadota bacterium
TTGCCAGCCATGTCCACATTGAAGCCTTCCCGTCTAAGAAGTGTCCGGGTGAGGCCTTAACAAGGCACTGACGAGGCACATTTGAGGGCTTGATTGCAGGCGCTGGGAGGGCCATCACCCGCACCATGAAAATTCTCATCCTTGGTTCAGGCGGCCGTGAACACGCGCTGGCCTGGAAAATCTCCCAGTCGCCTCTCGTAGATGAGGTGTTTTCCGCGCCAGGCAATCCCGGCATGGACAAGATCGGCCCGTGTTTCGATCTGGACATCACCGATCTTCATGCGGTGCAGGAACTCGCACTGCAGCTCAGCCCTGACCTGATTATCATCGGCCCGGAAGCTCCGCTCGCCGCAGGCGCATCGGATGCACTGCGTGCCCGTGGGTTTGATGTTTTCGGCCCAAGCCAGAAAGCGGCGCAGCTGGAATCCTCGAAGGGTTTCGCCAAGGACCTGATGCAGAAATATGGCGTGCCGACCGCGCGGTACGGACGCTTTGACGATCTCACCAAGGCGCTGGACTTCCTCGAGACCATGGACGCGCCTTACGTCATCAAGGCAGACGGCCTCGCCGCGGGCAAAGGTGTGGTCATCGCCGAGACGCTTGAGGATGCCGAGAATACCGTCGAAGAATTCATGACAGGCAAATTCGGCGAAGCCTCATCTGAGATCGTCATCGAGGAATTCATGGAAGGGGAGGAAGCCTCCGTCTTCGTGATGACCGATGGTGACGGTGCGATCTACTTGCCGGTGGCTCAGGACCATAAGCGCGTCGGCGACGGCGATACTGGCCCGAACACGGGCGGGATGGGCGCTTACGCGCCGGCGCCGGTCGTGGATGCGCGCACAATGGAGCTGGTCCAGACGCTGATCGTGGAGCCGATGCTGTCAGGCATGGCGGATGATGACATGCCTTATCAGGGCGTTCTCTATGTTGGCATCATGGTCACCGAAAGCGGCCCGAAAGTGGTCGAATTCAATGCCCGCTTCGGCGACCCTGAATGCCAGGTCCTGATGGCGGGCCTGCCGGGTGACATCGTTCCGGCGCTGCTGGTCTGCGCGACGGGTGGTCTCGCCACGGCTCATGCCGACCTCTGTGAGATGATGGGGCTGGCGGAGTACCGGACGAGCGCGGTCGTCGTCATGGCGGCGAATGGGTATCCCGGTACAGTTGAGAAGGGCAGCGTGATCAAGGGCGTCGATGCGGCCGGTGAGATTGACGATGTGACCGTCTTCCATGCCGGTACCAATGTGAATGCCCAGAGCGAGCTGGTCGCAAATGGCGGTCGCGTACTGGGCGTCACGGCGACGGCCGACAGCCTGCCTCAAGCGATCGACAAGGCTTATCAGGGCGTTGCCGCGATCGACTGGCCAGGTGGTTTCTTCCGGAAGGATATTGGCCACCGCGTGCTGAAATAATCGTAATGACTGCACGCGCTGGAAACTCCGGCGCGTGGGGTTGCGTTCTACCTGTGCGCATCAGGCGCCCAGGAGACAAGAAATGTCCAATCCGAATGTCGACGTCCTGAATGACGTCACCAAAACCCTCATCGACAGCCACAAGGGCTATCAGAAGGTCAGCGATCTTGCTGACAGCAGCTATGCGTTGCGCAGCAAGTTCATCTCTCTCGCGGCAGAACGCCAGGACCTGATCGCGGCCTTCCAGCAGCGTGTTCGCGACTATGGCGAAGAGCCGGTCACGTCTGGCGGCGTCGGCGGCACGCTGCATCGCGCATGGGCCGACTTTACGGCGCTTTTCCAAAAGGACGAAAAAGCGTCGCTTGAAGCGGTTGATGATGGCGAGGAGCATCTTGGCGACCAAGTCGAGTCCAAGCTGGACACGGCCGGTCTTGATGCCGGTACGGTCGATCTCCTTCGCCGTGCTCTCGCATCGGCCCGCCGGGGCGAGTCCTTCGCTGACGCGCTGACTGACCACTAGCTTCAAGCTGGCAAATGACGGCCGGGTCTTGAATGGCCCGGCCGCTGGCTGGCCTGATCCAGACTGGCGTGGATGCTGTTGAGCCCACGCAATTTTACCCTGCGGTATGCTTGTCGGCGCCCCTGTTCCGAGTAGGGTGCGCCCAACGAGATCAGACAGGGAGAAGACCCATGGCGGAAGCCGCTGCACAGGAAATGTTCTCCGGAACGAAAGAGGTCGCCGAGTCGCACAAGTTCAATGAGAAGAACCTGGCTGACTGGATGGAGAAGAATGTCGAAGGCTATGAAGGCCCACTGACGGTCAAGCAGTTCAAGGGCGGGCAATCCAACCCGACCTACAAACTCTTCACGCCAAACAAGACCTATGTGATGCGCCGCAAGCCACCGGGCAAGCTGCTGCCATCTGCCCATGCTGTCGACCGTGAGTTCCGCGTGATCGATGCGCTCTATCCAACCGGCTATCCCGTCGCGCGCCCTTATGGCGTGTGCATGGATGAGGATGTTATTGGCACGATCTTCTATGTGATGGACTGCGTTGAAGGCCGTATCCTCTGGGACGGAACCCTGCCGGATTACGAGCCAGCTGAGCGCCGCGCGATCTACGAGGCGAAGGTGAAGACCTTCGCTGACCTGCACAATACGGACTGGCGTGCGATCGGCCTCGAAGGCTTCGGCAAGGAGGGCGACTATGTTGCCCGCCAGATCCACCGCTGGACCAAACAGTACAAGGCGTCCGAGACCGAGCATATCGAGGACATGGAGAAGCTGATCGACTGGCTTCCCAAGAACCTTCCCAAGGATGAGGATGTCACCATCGTCCACGGCGATTATCGCCTTGACAATATGGTCCTGCATCCGACGGAGCCGAAAGTGATCGCCGTTCTGGACTGGGAGCTCTGTACGCTAGGTGATCCGTTGGCGGACTTTTCCTATCACCTGATGAACTGGGTCATGCCTGGCTCCGATCCGGCGCGTGGATCGATCCCGAACATTCCTGACCTGAAGGCATACGGCATTCCTACACTCGAGGAATATGTCGACATGTATTGTCAGCATACGGGCAGAAACGGCATGCCTGACCTCAACTACTATTTTGCCTATAATGCCTTCCGCCTGGCGGGCATTCTGCAGGGTATCGTCGGACGTGTGCGTGACGGCACGGCGTCTAATGCCAACGCCGCGGCCAATGCCGAGCGTGTGAAGCCACTCGCTGCCTTTGCCGCCGAACGGGCGCGCATGGCTGGGATGGAAGGTTAGGCGCGATGTCTGGAATTATTGAAGGGCCGCTGCGCAAACCGGCGCAAATGCTGGCCGACCAATCCTATGACGGTCACAGCTCGATCCATGATGATGAGCAGGCCGAAAGGCTAGGCATTGCGGCGGGACCGATTGAAGGCCCGACGCATTTCAGCCAGTTCTCGCCGATACTCGTCGATATGTTCGGCAAGGAATGGTTCGAGCGTGGATGCTTCTCGGCGCACTTCCAGAACATGGTTGTTGAAGGTGAGGCTGTTCGCGTCTTCGTCGAGAAAACGTCAGACACCGCTGCTCATTGCCGCGCCGAAAAGGGGGATGGCACTCCCGTGCTAGAGGCGAGCGCGACGCTCGGCCCGGACCACGGACAGACCCTTCTGGAAGCGAGGATGGCGAAGCTTCGGCCCGCCGGCGATTTGGTGATCCTTGCGGACCTGGACGTCGGCATGAAGGGCGCGAAGGAAGAAATCGTCCGCATGGACCCTGATCAGCATATGGGGAATCTCTACCCATTCTCGCTGAACCAAAAGCTTGAGAAAATCACCGAGCCTATGGACTGGTATGCCGATGCGGCCAGTTCGCCATGGGGGAAAGCAATCGTCCCTACAGAGATGGTTTCCGTGCTCGGTAATTATACGGGCGGCATGGTCGGCTGGCCGGTGAAAAAGCCA
>JAYZBJ010000012.1:0-9660 GCA_036338795.1 Pseudomonadota bacterium
AGATGAAACAGGTATTGCAAACCTGGTTATCTGGCCAAACGTCTTTGAACGCTTCCGAGCGATCGTCATGGGTGCCCGCATCATGCTGGTTCGTGGGCGTGTTCAGCAGGCCGACAACGTCACGCATATTGTTGCCGAGCAGCTTATCGACAGGACCGAGGACCTCTCCCTCCTCTCCGAGAATGCTCCGGGAGATCCGCTGCGGCAAGCGCTTGATCGGGCGGACGAGGTAGCGCGACCTGTGCCGGGGCGCGAAGGACCGACATCAAGAAGCCTGCATACCCATCCACGGAATGTTCGCTTTGTTCCGAAGAGCCGGGATTTCCATTAGGCGGCTTTTTCAGGATGACCGAGGGGAACAGGTCTCCGTTCCAGTATCCCAGGCGCTTCCCACTCCCCTTCCGGCCTGATGAGCACGTAGGGATCGGTGTATGGGGTCAGCGTCGATGGATGGACCGGAACCGGGATATCGATTTCAAGATAGTCGTATCCCGAGAAGGAAAAACCGGGCCGTTCCTCCCTGAGCTCACAATGGAGAACGCGGGACCAGAGCGGCCATAGCCGGGCCTGGATTTGCCCGATCAAAAGCCTGTACCCCTTGGCGGCGGCGATTTCGAAGGCATGAGCCAATATTATCTTGTCGAGATTTCGCCCGCGAGCCCGAGGGAGAATACAAACGCGCTCCACCTTTCCGAACGCTGAAAACCAGCGAAGGCGAAGCGTCGCAATTGGTTCGCCCTCAACGCTTGCGATGAGATGCAGGCCACTCAGATCATTGCCGTCATATTCTTCGTCGTAGGGACAATCCTGCTCGGCGAGAAATACAGCCGCGCGGATTGCAAAGACCTTCTGAAGATCATCCAGGGTCCGCGCGACCTGCACCTCGGTTTGCTCGAAATGCAGACGTTCCGGCTTACGCCGAAGCACTTCGACACCGGTGGCGGGATACGGCAAGGCTCCGTCGATCATCGAACCACCGGATCGAAGATGAAGAGATCAGGAAGACCGCCATCGAACGGCCGGAACCCGAGCGCTGACATTGACCGGGCACCATCTTCTGTTGCGGCGCGCGCATAACACGGCACGGGCGCGTAAAGCGCGACCCGCACCGTCGCCGAGGCCGCCATGATTGATCGTCGGGCATCTTTGGTCGCGCCCGCATAGATGCCCACATAGAGACCGAAGATGGGCGTGTTAGCTGGCGCAACATGCATGAGCGCCGGGTCGCTGGGGTTGAAGCTGCCATCCTCCACGGCGGACCGCCCCTCCTCCGTAAGCGGGACAATAAGATAGAGGCCCTCGATCGGATTTCCGGTGACCCAGATCGTCATGTGAGTAATAGCGTCAAGCGTGTAGACAACTTCTGCGGGTGCGAGGCTTCCTTGCAGCAGCAACTCCCCCAAAATAAGTGCCTCTTCAATCTGCGCCTGAGGGCATCGTCGTAGCCCATGTTGCTCCATCGCATTCTGCATATTTTGCGGCGAAACATGACAATACGGTGCAGCAACGCCAGATACAACTGATTGGTGAATCGACATGGTTAAACTCCCTTAACGGGAGAAATTTGTAAATTCGCGTGTAAGTTGTCAACTGCGGATTTTTCTTTTCTTATGGCTTAATCCAACTAGCCGTTGAATCTAGTTGGAAGAAAGTCGGTCCGATGAGCAATGATCACCTCGACTGGGACAAGCTTCGCGTCTTCAGCGTCGTCGCTGAACTTAAAAGCCTCACATCAGCGGCAAAGAAGCTCGGCGAATCTACTCCGACGGTCAGCCGGAAAATCGACGATCTCGAACGCAAGCTGAATTGTGACCTTCTTCACCGCACGCATCGGGGAGTTGAACTGACGGAGGCAGGACGCCTGGTCGAAGCCCACGTTCATGCGATCACCGAAAAAGCCAATATGATCTGGACTGATGTCTGCGCACTGGACATCGAAGGGACAGGTCGCATCAGGATGGCAGCTGGAGATGGCGTGCTCTCTCACTGGCTTACTCGCGCTGTGCCCGCTTTTATCAAGGAACACCCCGGTATCGAGTTCGAGCTGAACATCACCGACGCCGAAATTAATCTGCTCTCAGGCGACGCAGATCTCACCATCGCATTCGAACAGCCTCGCCATAGGGATTTGCTTTCGATCCGTCTTGGCGTGCTCCACTACATGTTTTTTGCATCGCCGGAGTATCTTGCGAAACACGGAGAGCCGGCGAGCCTGTTTGACCTTCAAGGTCATGCCTGCCTGCTACACTCTGATTATGAGAACCAGATCGACCAATGGAGCACCCGCGCCCACGACTTGAAGAAAGCGCTTCAATACGCCGTCACGACAAATTCAGGGACGGTACTGCGCGAAGTGTGCGCGGGCGGCGGCGGCATCGCCCTGATGCCCTCATACACCGCAGATCTTGAGCCCGATCGGCTCGTCCCGCTCGCGCTTCCTGAAATCGCACCCATTCGATTTTGGCTTGTCTACACCCAACGTCTTCAGCGGCTATCGCGCGGCCGGATAGTAATTGACTGGATACGCAAGCAATTCGGCGAGGACGCCAATCCATGGTTCATGGACACCTTTATCCATCCGGGTAAGCAGAATTTTGCAAAGGTTTCTGTCGAGCCGCCGAAATCAGATATCTAGACTGTCTTGAGGATCGTCACGATGGCTTCAAGCTTGCGGGGGTCGTCAATTGTGCGAACCAGACGGGTAACCTCATTACGAATCTGATCCAGCTCAGAGTTCTCCCCTTCCCCGCCCGCGAGCGCATCTTCCGGAAAGAGGTGATCAATCGGAACTGACAAAATGTTCGCAATTGCAGCAAGTGTTCCTGCGCTGATGCGGTTTGTGCCGTTCTCGTATTTGTGGACTTGCTGATAGGACAGACCCAGCTTTTTAGCCAAGTCATCCAGGGTCATTCCGACTCGCCGACGGGACTGTCGAACGAGCTGCCCAATTCCCCGATCAGCGTCGCGTACTTTTATAGGTGTCGCCGTCATCACAGTTGCCATTATTAACTCTCCAATAAACCCGGACCTGTTTGATTGAGAGCGGAGATTTTCGACCTCTGATCGTGTTAGAGCAATACGGATGTGCATTTCAGAATCTTTGTATCCCCCCATTTCGGTACAAAAGACTCTTGTGTTTCAACGCATAAAAAAAATGGCCGCCGGTTAGGCGGCCAAGTTCTAGCAAGAAGGACGTCGGGCCTTGAACTCAACGTAGTAACGCCGTGCTCAAGGTCGACGAGTACTTGTATCAAACTCCGGATGAACGTGGTTAACGCCAGATTGTTGTCCCGCGTTCATGTTCGTCGAGAATTGAATATTTCTGAAAACCCGCACGTTGGTCAGGAAATACCCCATTCCTTCATGATTTCGTCGCTATGGGCACCTGGGGACGCCGGCGGCCGTTGGATGGCGCCGGGCGTTTTCGAGAAGCGAGGCGCCGGCGCAGGTTGGGTCACACCCTCGTAATTGACGAACGTCTCACGAGCCACATTGTGCGGATGCGAAGGTGCTTCCTCAAGAGACAGTACGGGTGCAAAGCACACGTCCGTGCCCTCCATGATATCGCACCACTCGTCACGCGTTTTGGTCTTCATGACAGATGCGATCTTGTCCTTGAGTTCGGGCCACTTGGAGCGATCCATCTGTTTCTTGAAATCCGGGTCAGACAGTTCGGCTTTCTCCAGCAACAAGGCATAAAATTGCGGCTCAATAGATCCGAGCGAAACATACTTCCCATCACTTGTTTCGTAGCAATCGTAAAAGTGGGCACCACCGTCGAGCAGGTTGTCCTGGCGCTCATCAGACCATACGCCCATGGCGCGCATACCGTAGAACATCGAAGAGAGCGATGCCGCGCCATCCGTCATCGCCACGTCAATCACCTGCCCTTCTCCTGTGTTGCGTGCGCTCAGGACAGCGGCGAGCAGGCCGAAGGCGAGGTAGAGCGCGCCGCCGCCATAGTCCCCGATAAGGTTGAGTGGCGGATAAGGCGCTTCGCCTTTGCGCCCCATGGCGCCCAGAGCGCCCGTAAGTGCGATGTAATTCAGATCGTGGCCGGCAGCGTGAGAGAGCGTGCCCGTTTGCCCCCACCCCGTCATGCGACCGTAGGCAAGCCTGGGATTCCGCTTCAGCGCGACGTCCGGTCCGAGGCCCAGTCGCTCCATGACACCAGGGCGGAAGCCTTCGATCAGGCCGTCTGCTTTCTCGATCAGCTTGAGCGCGGTTTCCACGTCATCCGGATTTTTGAGATCTAACGCGATGGAACGGCGTCCACGCGATTCAACGTTTGCGGGCGTGGCTGGCCTACCGCCAGAGCCTGCGCGGTCAATCCGGATTACGTCGGCTCCAAGGTCGGTGAGGAGCATTCCGCAGAATGGGCCGGGACCGATCCCCTGAAACTCAACAATCTTTATTCCTACCAAAGGTCCGCTGGCCATCGTTCTCTCCCTGAATGCGTGCGCATGACGTCGTGCGCTCGATTGGCGTCATCAGATGGAACTTAACGGGGCCGTTTGCCGTGTGAAGGCATTCCCCAACGTCTATTACGCGCAACACCTCATCAGGCGTTGGCGGACACTGACGCCAATTCGGCAAGGATGGATCGCACAAGCTTGATACGTTTCGCTTTGTCGTCTGGTGAGTGCGAGATCACCAGCTTGGAGTCGGGTCGAAGGCGGAAAAGGTTTGGACGCGAACGGACCAACGTCATCAGCTCTGCCGGATCGACCAGCGTATCCTCTCGGAAGGCAAACACGATGCCCTTGGGGCCCGCATCGACCTTTGCGACGCCTAGTGATTTGCAAGCAGCCTTGATGTTAGTCACCTCGAGCAGTTGCTGGGTTTCTTCGGGGAGCGGGCCGAACCGGTCAATTAGTTCGGCCGCAAATCCTTCACGTCCTTCATCAGTGTCAATGTCGGCAAGCCTGCGATAGAGGCCCAGCCGGACGCTGAGATCCTCGACATATTCTTCCGGGATGAGGACAGCGACACCGAGATTGATTTGCGGGGACCAGTCATCCGCGACATCCTCATCATCGGCTGAATGTCCGGCTTTCAAGGCGTTTACAGCGTCCTCCAGCATCGACTGGTAAAGTTCGACGCCGACTTCACGAACATGCCCTGACTGTTGGTCGCCAAGCAGGTTGCCCGAACCGCGCATATCGAGGTCATGGCTTGCGAGCTGGAAGCCGGCGCCGAGACTATCAAGGGACTGGAGAATCTTGAGGCGACGTTCAGCCCCTGGCGTCATCACCTGGTCTCGCGGTGTCGTCAGGTAAGCATACGCTCTCAGCTTGGAGCGACCGACCCGCCCGCGAAGCTGGTACAATTGCGCTAGGCCGAACCGATCTGCGCGGTGCACCAGAAGCGTGTTTGCCCTCGGAATATCAAGCCCGCTCTCAACGATGGTCGTCGAAAGAAGCACATCATACTGCCCCTCATAGAAGGCGGTCATGATATCTTCCAGCTCAGTGGGCGGCATCTGTCCATGGGCGACCACAAAACTGACCTCCGAAACATTGTCCCGCATGAAGGCCTCGAGATAATCGAGATCTGAAATCCGAGGCGCCACGAAGAAGGCTTGCCCGCCGCGGTACTTCTCGCGAAGTAGCGCCTCGCGAAGTGTGACCGCATCGAATTCGGTCACGTAGGTCCGGACTGAAAGTCGGTCGACAGGCGGCGTCGCAATGATCGACAGATCCCGGATGCCAGTGAGCGCCATCTGAAGCGTTCGAGGAATTGGCGTTGCAGATAGGGTCAATACGTGAACGTCAGACTTGAGCTCCTTGAGGCGCTCTTTGTGCTTCACTCCGAAGCGTTGCTCTTCGTCGACGATCAGCAAACCAAGGCGTTTGAACTCAATCGACTTCGACAACAGGGCGTGCGTGCCAACGACAATGTCGACGTCACCATTGGCCAGCCCCTCCTTGGTCTTGTTCGCGTCGCCCTGGCTGACCATTCTTGACAGATGCCTGACCTTGACCGGCCAGTTCGCAAACCGCTCCTTGAACGAATTGAAATGCTGTCTTGCCAATAGAGTGGTCGGCGCAATCACCGCCACCTGCATACCGCTCATCGCTGCGACGAAAGCTGCGCGCAGAGCAACTTCGGTTTTACCAAAGCCGACATCCCCGCAGACGAGCCGATCCATCGGCCGTCCGCTGGCTAGGTCTGTCAGCGCATCCTCAATCGCGTTCAGCTGATCATCAGTTTCTTCGTATGGGAAGCGCGCAGCGAATTCTTCGTAGAGACTTTGGCCCGTGGTGGTCGGATCGGCTCGTTTCAGTTCACGGGCCGCCGCAATTTCCAGCAGCTCGGCCGCCATCTCGAGAATGCGTTTCTTGGCTTTTGCCTTGCGGGTCTGCCAGCCAACTCCGCCGAGTTTATCGATCGCGCCTTCCGCATCTTCGCTGCCGTACCGGCTAATCAGGTCGATATTCTCAACCGGCAAGTAAATTCGATCACCGCCAGAATAGCCAAGTTCGAGACAGTCGTGGGGCGCACCGGTCAATTCGAGTGTCTTGAGCCCTTCGTACCGGCCAACACCGTGATCGACGTGGACAACAAGATCTCCTGGATTCAGCGATGCAGCTTCTGCGATGAAATTGGCGGCTTTGCGTTTCTTGCGCGGTGCAGACAAGCGATCGCCGAGAATGTCCGGCTCGGCGATAATCGCGAGATTATCGGTCTGAAAGCCTTGCTCCAGCGGCAATTCACATACGGCCATTTTGGCTGCGCGCGCGGCTTCCAGGGAGTAAACCTGCGGAAGACCATCCAGCCCATGGTCTTGCAAGACGTTGATCAGGCGCTCAGCTGAACCAGCCGTCCACGCCCCGAAGATTACCGTTCGGCCCATATCCGCCAAGGACTTTGCGTGGGCGGCGGCGGCCTCAAAGACATTGGTTTCTGGAGCGGCGCGCTCGACCGCGAAGTCCTTGCTCGGCTTACCACCGAGATCAATGCCCTCACCCTCAGCTGGGTGAAATCTTGCCACACCGCGCGCCGACAGCTGCTGATCCAGCTCCTCCGTCGTCAGATAGAGAGAGTTTGGTTGAAGCACTCGAGCCGGCCGTTCACTGGTCGCCGCCTCAAGCCGGGCCGTGTGATAGTCCTCCGCCTGAGCCCGCCGCTCCGACGCAGCCTCACCAGCAAGATAGCCGAATGCGATAATCGCTTTATCACCGACATAATCGAACAGAGTTTCAAGATGATCGTGAAACAAGGGCAGCCAAGGTTCCAGCCCTTGCCGGCGAATTTGCGCCCGGGCGGCTTCGTACATCGTGTCGCCAGACGGCGCGCCCATTACCTGCAGGTATTTTTCCCGGAAAAGGCTGAGTGTCTCGGTTGAAAACAAGATCTCTGAAACCGGCGCGAGAGTCGCCGACGTCAGGTTTCTCGTCGATACCTGCGTTTCTGCATCGAACGCTTTTAGCTGTTCCAGCGTATCCCCGAAGAGATCAAGACGGATCGGCTCATTGCTGGTCGGCGGGAAGATGTCGATGATGCCGCCGCGGATAGAAAAATCACCGTGTTCGCGCACGGTACTCGAACGGACATATCCGTTGATACCGAGATAATCGACCAAGGCCTTCTCATCGACGGACTGTCCAACCGTCATGGAGAAGCTTGCTGTCTGCATAGTGGTGCGCGGCGGCACACGCTGAACCAGCGACGAGCCTGTGGTGACGATAAGGAGTGGCTTGTCGCCTTCTTGCCAGTTGGCGATTCGAGCCAGCGCCGCACAACGTTGTGAAGCGACCGCAGGACTCGGGCTCATTCGGTCATATGGCAACACGTCCCAGCCAGGCAGATGAACGACATCCATTGCAGGAGCATTGAATTGCGCAATCCGAACCGCCGTCGAAGCCGTCTTGTCATCTCGAACGACGTAAAGAGCGGGCCGGTTCTGCCCCTCCATTGCCTCTTGCAATGCGAGCAAATCATAGCCGAAAGGCGCTCCTGACACATTGGTCGGAACGGAGAGCGATTTCAGAACGGCAACATTTGACATCTAGCGTGGGCTTCGACTTACAGGACTACGAGGACTGGAGTTGGCAAACCAGCTGAAGATCAGGCGTTCGGGTCGTACTCAAACTGCTGAAGCCGGTCCAGCACTGGCCCTGCATAATTGGGCGGAACCGGTTTGCTGCCGACGATCCAGGCGTAGACTTCCCAATCGGGTGTTGCGAGCAGTCTTTCAAATTCCGAAAGCTCGTCTTCAGTCATGTCGGCGATGTGCTGATTCGCGAATTGCCCCATGATCAAGTCCATCTCGCGGAAGCCCCTGCGAGATGCCCTGAACTTCAATTTCCGTTGGCGCTCTTCCATCGGTCTTCTTCCATTCCTGCTGTGCAGCTCACTTAGGGCACGTCATTCGCATTTCCCAGCCGCGTTCTACAATTGCCCATGGCGCGCGCTCCGCTATTGTCGCAACCGCAATGCGCGACGAGCGACTATTCCCCCTGTTCGAGCCTATCGACGCCCTTCCCGGTATCGGCCCAAAGCTGAAGCCGGTGTTCGAGCGTCTGGTTGACGGCGATACTGTCTGGGACGTCCTGCTACACTTGCCAGAACGATGGCTCGACCGGCGTATCAAAACATCATTCGAAGAACTGGTCGCTGGCGAAGTCGCCACGGTGCAAGGGGAGGTTCACTCCTACAAGGCACCCTATTCCGACCGGGCGCCGCACCGAATACAGTTGTTCGACGGCACGGGATTTCTGACCCTGACTTTCTTCCGGGCGGAGCCGCGCTGGCT
Organism: Pseudomonadota bacterium; assembly: GCA_036338795.1. Classification (GTDB taxonomy): domain Bacteria; phylum Pseudomonadota; class Alphaproteobacteria; order Caulobacterales; family Hyphomonadaceae; genus Henriciella. Next base: position 8,759 of record JAYZBJ010000012.1, read on the forward strand.
GCAAGGGCAGTTTCCTATCGGAAAGGAGCGCATCGTATCTGGTCCTGTGTCAGAGTTTCAGGGCGAGCGACAGATGTCTCACCCGGACTACATCCTCGACCCTCGGAAGCCGGATCGCCCTCCTTCCGTCGAACCGATTTACCGATTGACGGCCGGCCTGACCAACAAGAGGGTTCATTCTGCCATAGCAGCAGCTCTGGATCATATCCCGGACGACCTCCCCGAATGGCTGCGATCGGATGTTATCGAACAGCACGACTGGCCGGGCTTCAAAGACGCCCTCCGAGGTCTTCATCTCCCTGACTCCTACGATGAAGAAGCGTTTGCGAAATGCAGGGCGCGGCTCGCTTATGATGAGGCGCTGGCACGGGAGATTATATTTGCGTTTGCGCGTCTGTCCCGATCGCAGAAACAGGCTGCCGCACTCTCCTCAGGGAATGAGAAGCTGAACGAACTTGCGGCCTCGCTCCCATACAAGATGACGGACGCGCAGGTTCGCGCCGTCAAAGAGATCACCGCCGATGTCGAACAGACGCACCCGATGCGTCGAATGCTTCAAGGTGACGTTGGCGCAGGCAAAACCATGGTCGCGATCATGGCGGCGGTCAAAGCGGTAAGTGCCGGTTACCAGGCCGCCTTCATGGCCCCGACAGAAGTTCTCGCCAGGCAGCAATACGAAACAATCGCGTCTCTTCTTGCGCCGCTCGGTTACACTGTTGCAGCGCTCACCGGCCGTGACCGCGGGGCGTCGAGAGAAGGAACCCTGATCGGGCTGGCCGACGGCTCGATCCAGATCGTTGCCGGCACACAGGCGCTTTTCCAGGACGAGGTTCATTTCAGGAAACTCGGCCTTATAATTGTCGATGAGCAGCATCGCTTCGGCGTGGCTGATAGAATGAGGC
>JAYZBJ010000013.1:0-8247 GCA_036338795.1 Pseudomonadota bacterium
TTATATTCGTCCATCGGCTTGTGGTAGCGCTGAACCGTATAGGCTTCGGCTGCTGCCATGCCTGCGGCTTCGCCGCCGTCGCGCTTGTCGACGCCGCCATCTGCATAGAGCATCGGCACGCCTTTCTTCGCGAATGAGATGTGGTCCGAGCGATAGAAGTAGCCGGCCTCCGGTTTTGGATCGGGTTTGATCACGCGGTCCTGACCATCGAGCTCAGCTTTCAGCAAATCTTCCAGCTCTGATGCGCCATAGCCAACAACAACCATGTCCTTCGTTCTGCCAATGGGCAGCATGCCGTCCATGTTGATGCCGGCGACGATCTGGTTCATCGGAACCGTCGGGTTCTCAGCAGAGTAGGCAGAGCCCAGAAGGCCCGACTCTTCAAGCGTTACGGCAACAAACAGGCCGGAGCGTGCATGCTCCTCTTGTGCCATTGCTTCGGCGATCTCGAGCAGTGCCGAGGTGCCCGTAGCGTTGTCGACCGCGCCGTTGAAGATATCGTCGCGATAGAAGTCCTGTCCGGGCTCACCCTTTCGCTCTTCAGCCTTCTTGCCGAGATGGTCCCAGTGAGCCGTGAACAGCATGTATTCGTCTGGTGCTTCAGTGCCGGGAAGCAGCCCGACCACGTTGCGGGATTCCATGCGCGACACCGTCTGGACGACTTTACCGGATGCTGTCAGCTCACCCATGTCGACCGGCTCGAAGCCCGGCTCCTTTGCCGCGTCTTTCAGCACATCGAAGTCAAGATTGGCTTCAGCAAACAGGCGGCGGGCAATATCGGTGGTAATCCAGGACTCATACACCGTACGACCTGCTCCGCCATCGCCGCGCACGAGGTCAGCCTGTGCGCCTGACCATGAATTCGCGACGACATCCCAGCCATAGGAGGCCGGTGCCGTCTCATGAATGACGATTGCGCCGGTAGCCCCCTGACGCGCCGCCTCCTCGAATTTGTAGGTCCAGCGACCGTAATAGGTCATCGCCTTGCCTTTGAAGAGGTCGTCGGAGCTGCGGGCAAAACCGGGGTCATTGACAAGCATGACCACCGTCTTTCCTTCGACATCGAGGCCCTCATAGTCGTTCCAGTCATACTCTGGCGCGACTACGCCATAACCGACGAAGACGAGTTCGGAGTCGTCGAAGGAGAGCTCGTTTTCATTCTGACGCTTGGTCCAGAGGACGGCGTCTTCCTTGAGCTTCATGGGGTAGGCGTCACCGGACCGGCCGCCATTGAATGTCAGGCTTGAAGCCGACTCGTCCAGCGTCTGCTCGACCATGCCGACCATCTGGAACCATGAGCCATTGTCACCGCTAGGTTGCAGCCCGACACGCGCCATTTCAGCGGCGATCCAGTCAGCGGCTTTCTCGCCTTTCTCTGCACCGGGGCCGCGGCCTTCGAACACATCATCCGCAAGCGTCTTGATCCGGATCGCGAGATCATCAGCCGTGATATCCGTGGAGGTGGTCTCTGGTAGCGGCAGGAGGAGGTCTGCCTGAGCAGCGCCACTCTCGGAGGTTTCGGCGTCTGCCTGATCGATCTCGGTATTTGCGTCCGTGTCGGCTGATGCAGCCGGTTCTTCAGCAGCGTTCTGCGAACAGGCTGCGAGTGCCAAAACGGCAACGGAGGACCAGAGTGCTTTTTTCATGTCTTGGCTCCCAGAATCTTAATTGATGCGGTTTTCGCATAGTGGCAGGGGCCTAACAAGCAGGCGCGTGCGGCGATGGGAAATAGTATGCCCGCTAATCGCTGTCCGGAAGTGGAATATACTCCGTTTCGCCATCGGGCAGGGAAAAGCGTGTTTCCTTGAAGCCTCCGTCGATCGAAGCCTGCCAGTCCTTACGGGCCTGATCGATCAAGTCAGGCGAGCTTGCGACAAGGTTCCAGTTGATCTTGCGCGGCCCATCCATCGCCTGGCCACCTGCCAACATCATGTGGGAACCGGGTCTGGCCTCGACTTTTACCGTCTTGCCGCTCTTGAGGATCGCCATGCTTCCAGGGCTTAGCGTTGATCCATCTACAGCTACTTCGCCGCCAGCAACATAAACCGCGCGTTCTTCTGCGGCATCTCCGGGGATATCAAATTCCGCGTCGTCCTTAGCGCTTACGCCGACATACCAGATGCCCCAGGGAAACTCGACGGGCGAGGCGTGTCCCCACGCTGATCCAGCCAAAACCTGCGCGGTGGCGCCGCCGAGATCAAATTCAGGAAGCGTCGCCTTGGGATGATGCGTGAAGGATGGAGGCATATCTTCGTGCGACCGGGGCAGGGCAACCCAAGTCTGGATACCATGCATGCGCATGCCGTCAGCGCGTTCTTTGTCTGGCGTGCGTTCGGAGTGCACTATGCCACGACCGGCAACCATCCAGTTTACAGCGCCTGGACGGATCACGATGTCTGAGCCGACGCTATCCTTGTGTGCGATCGCCCCTTCGAAAAGGTAAGTGACTGTCGCGAGCCCGATATGCGGGTGGGGGCGGACATCCATGCCTGTACCCGGCTTGTATTCCACGGGGCCGAAATGGTCGAAGAAGATGAAAGGGCCTACCATGCGCCGTTTGTGAAAAGGCAAGACGCGCCGCACGGTGAAACCGCCGCCGAGTTCGTGAATACGAGAGTCGATTTGGAGCTCGATTGAGTCGCTCATGGCAGTCTCCTGAGTTGTCCCGCACGCGTGGCAGTATCATCTTGTTGGTGTGACAGGAAATCTCCAGCAATACCTCACCAGAATACGCGCATGCCGGATATGTGCCGGCCATATGCAGCGCGCGCCAAATCCGATCGTGCGTGCAGGGGCGGGCGCTCAAATCCTGATTGCAAGCCAGGCACCGGGAAACCTTGCTGACCAGTCGGGCGTTCCGTTCAGCGATCCGTCTGGCGTGCGTTTGCGCCAGTGGATGGCTGTTTCGAAAGATGAGTTTTACGATGCAGACCGAATTGCCATCGCCCCCATGGGGTTCTGCTTTCCAGGATACGACGATAAGGGTGGAGACCTGCCGCCGATGAAAGTGTGCGCGCCGGAATGGCGATCGGACCTTCTCGCCCGTTTGCCCAATCTGAAGCTTGTGCTGGCGATCGGGGGCTATGCGCAATCATGGCACCTCGGATCCTCAAGAGCGCGAACCCTAACCGAAACGGTGAAAGACTGGCGTCTCCACTTCGAAACAAGCAAAACGATACCGACCCCTCATCCAAGCTGGCGAAACAATGCCTGGCTGAAGAAAAACCCCTGGTTTGAGGATGAGATTCTTCCCGTGCTCAGGCAGAAGGTGCGATCATTGTTATGAGAGCACTTCTCGTCACCCTTGGTCTAATCGTCTCAGCCTGTGCGACACCCGTGGTGCAGCAGAAATTGCCAGCGGAGGCTCCCGTGCAGCCAGAATTCAAGCCCGAACAGGATACGTTCATCAGCTTTGATGGCGCGCGGCTGGGACTGACCGTCTGGGAAGCGTCCGACGCCCCCCCCGAACATGTTATTGTCGGACTTCACGGCATGAACGATTACGCTAACGCGTTTCATATGCTTGCGCCCTGGCTGGCGGAACGAGGCGTCACGACTTACGCGTACGACCAGCGCGGTTTTGGGCGGTCAATCAATCGTGGCATCTGGCCTGACCATGATCTGCTACGCCAGGATTTGAGAACAGCGATCGACGTCGTCCAGGCTCGTCACCCAGAAACGCCTATAGCGGTCGTTGGGATATCGATGGGCGGCGCGGTAGCAATGACCGTGTTTGGCTCTGCCACACCACCAGAGGGCGTTGACCGTCTGATCCTTTCGGGGCCGGGCCTGCGCGGCTGGGGTGCGTTGAATGGCCTTTATCGAGCAAGTCTTTGGCTCTCCACGCATGTGAGGCCCGGCTGGGTGGTCAGGCCGCCGCGCGGCGTCAAGATTGAACCATCCGACAATATTGAAATGTTGAAGCAGCTCTGGCTCGATCAGCTCGGCCTGAAGGATAACCTGATCGATCAGGTGTACGGCGTCGTGACGCTGATGGAAGAGGCGCATCGGTCAGCGCCTTCGCTACCGGACGCACTTCCGACATTGCTGACCTATGGCGCGAAAGACATCGTTATCCCCAGATCTGCAATGATGAGAACAGTTCGAACGCTACCGGGGCATGTCCGGACGGCGTATTACGCAAATGGATATCATATGCTGCTCCGAGACCTGCAGTCGGAGATCGTTTTTGCGGATTTGCTTACATTTCTGAAAGAACCTTCCGCTCCGTTGCCTTCGGGCGCACCGCAAGTGCCCGGACGGTGAGCAGACGGGTTGACCGTGCCTCACAACAGGGTAAGCCGCATCACAGGTAGCCGGGAGACCATTTATGTTCGATCATCATTCCTATGATCACCATGAGGGCGTTCACTTCTTCGAAGATGAAGCCAGTGGTCTTCGCGCCATCATTGCCATTCACTCAACCGCCCTTGGCCCGGCGGCCGGCGGTTGCCGGATGTGGCAGTATGAGACTGGCGAGCAGGCGCTTCGCGATGCGCTGCGCCTTTCACAGGGAATGAGCTTCAAGAACGCCATGGCTGGCTTGCCGCTTGGCGGCGGCAAATCTGTAATCTGGGGTAACTCGAAGACGGACAAATCACCCGCGCTCTTCGAAGCGTTCGGACGTGCGATCGAGTCACTGCAGGGCAATTACTACACGGCCGAAGACGTTGGCGTGAATACGCATGATATGGGCGTTGTAGCCACGCAGACAAAGTACGTTGCCGGCCTCGACTCCGGTCAGGCTGCGAGCGGCGACCCGTCTCCGGTGACAGCGCTTGGTGTCTATCGCGGCGTGAAAGCGGCTGCGGCCCGCGCTTTCGGTACGGACGATCTTTCTGGCCGCACGATCGCCGTACAGGGTGTCGGATCCGTCGGTGGATATTTGTGCGATCATCTGGCGAAGGAGGGCGCGCGCCTATTTGTCTGCGACATCGACGAGGAGACGGTCGCGCAGGTCTGCGAGCGCACGGGGGCCACGCGGATCAAGATTGACGACATCTACGATGTCGACGCCGAGATCTTTTCACCAAATGCGCTGGGCGCGATCATCAACCGAGCCACCCTTCCGCGTCTTAAAGCAAAAGTCGTAGCTGGCGGCGCCAACAATCAGCTGGCCAGCCCGGACATGGATGCCGCGCTTAAAGACGCCGGCATCCTCTATGCGCCAGACTACGTCATCAATGGTGGCGGGATCATCAATGTCGCCGCCGAGATATCGGGCGACTATTCGCGGGAATGGGTGATGAGCAAGCTGGACGTTCTGGTCGACACGCTAGGCCAGGTTCTCGACCAGGCACTCTCCAGCGACCTGCCGACCAATCATGTTGCTGAGAACATTGCTCGCCAACGAATATCAGCCGCGAAACGCGGCTGATATCCAGTCATAGTTTTCTTGAGTTGGCCTAGCGGCGGGACCACCATCCGCGCCGCTTAGGCTTCGTCTCTTCGACTTTTTCTTCCTCATCATTGCTGACAAGAACCGGCTCGCTTGCGACCGGCTTATCAGCATCGAATACGGCTGCCGTCGTCTTCGGTGCTTCGTCAGTCGAAGCATCAGACTCAGCGGTTTCCTCACGCGCGGCTTCAGCCGGCGCCGGCGTATCTGCGGGTTTCGTGTCCAGGTCGCCCGCAACAGCTTCAGTTTCGACTGCCGGTTCGGGTTCGGGCGCGGACGTCTGTTCCTTGGCCGTGTCTACCGCGACAGCTTGCTCAGTCTCGGCTGTCTCGTTTGATCGGGATTCGCTCGAATTTGCCTCGGCCTCAGCGTTGTTCTGCTGTTTGTTGCGACGCCCACCACGTGACCGGCGGCGGCGTGATGGCTTGGGCGTACTTTCCTGATCGTCAGACTTTTCAGCGTCGAGCGCTACCGTCTTGGCGAGCTGCGGTTGCGACGCGGCCGCCTCGTTTGCGGCATTCGGGTCGGGTAGGGCAGGCGGCTCATCGTCGAGCAGAGCGGGTGCGCTGACGGACAGGCCATCGAGGAGTGCACCTCCATCAGCAGGAACGATTGGGCCGCTCTCACGGCGCCGACGGCGGCCACCACGCCGTCCGCGGCGACGACGCTTGCGTGAGGCGCCGGACTTCTCATCATCTGACGCGCTGGCTTCGTTCTCAGTTTCCGTGGTGTCGCTGGACTCCTCATCCTCGACCGTTTCGAGCTCTTCCGGCTCGTCGCCCTCATCCGGCAGCTGATCGTCATCCTCGTCACCGATGATGTGCTTGTTGCGATCCGATGCTCTCGGTTTGCGGCGCGACTTGCGGTTCGGGTCCTTCTCTGCGTCGACCTTGAAGTCGCCAGGGAGAAGATCGTCAGACGAGCGAACCGAAATCGCGAAACCGGCTTCGTCTTCGATTTCGGTAATCGCTTCACGCTTGTTGTTCAGCAGGTACAGCGCAACTTCAGTAGGCGCGTGAACTGTGATTGATGCGAGGCCTCCACCCGCAGCGCGTGCTTCGAGTGTCCGCAGAAGCTGGAGCGCAGCTGACGGGACGGAGCGGCGCCGACCAGTGCCGTTGCAGGCATCGCAAGGATCGGATGTGGCCTGGAGCACGCCAGCCCGGCGGCGCTGGCGAGAAATTTCCATCAGACCAAACTGCGAAATCTTTCCGCACTGGACGCGCGCCCGGTCGATCTTCAGGCATTCCTTGAGCTTCTTCTCGACCGCGCGGTTGTTCTTGTTCTCCTCCATGTCGATGAAATCGATCACGACGAGACCGGCGAGGTCGCGGAGGCGCATCTGGCGGCACGCTTCTTCAGCTGCTTCCAGATTGGTACGAAGGGCGGTCTGCTCGATGTTGCGTTCGCGTGTCGCTTTACCGGAGTTCACGTCGATCGCGACGAGAGCTTCAGTCTGGTTGATCACCAGGTAACCGCCTGACTTCATCTGCACAACGGGCGAGAATATCGAGTCGAGCTGGTCCTCGACATTTTCCGAAACGAAGAGCGGAGCAGGGGCTTTCCACTGCTTAACCTTCCGCGCCTGTGTTGGCATGATCATCTTGGAAAGGTCTTTCGCCTCCCGATAGGCTGCAGAGCCCTGGATGATGACTTCCTCAATGTCCTTGTCGAACATGTCGCGCATCGCCCGGTGAACGAGGCCGCCTTCTTCATGGATGAGGCAAGGGGCGATGGATTCCATCGTCTTGTTGCGAATATTGTCCCACAGCTTCTGTAGGTACTCGTAGTCGCGGCGGATGTCGGTCTTCGTTCGTTTTGCACCGGCCGTGCGCACAATGAGGCCCATGCCTTTCGGCACGTCTAGGCTACTCATGATGTCTTTGAGGCGCTTGCGATCCGAACCGTTAGAAATCTTCCGTGAGATGCCGCCGCCGCGTGGGGTGTTCGGCATCAGGACGCTATAGCGACCAGCTAGAGACAGGAATGTCGTGAGCGCTGCGCCCTTGTTGCCGCGCTCTTCCTTGACGACCTGCACCAGCATGACCTGGCGACGACGGATCACTTCCTGGATTTTGTAGCGCTTGGAAGGAGAAGAGTTCGACCGGCGCTTCGGTGGCGTTTCACTGTCGTTCGACGAGTCATCGTCATTATCGCTGTCGGAGCCTTCGCCGTCGGCATCGTCCATCAGCTCAGATGGCGAATCCATCTCATCATCTGGATCGTCGACATCGAGGTCTTCATTTTCGGCTGCCGCGCTTGCGGCTTCCTGCAGAAGCGCTTCGCGGTCTTCCTGGGGAAGCTGGTAATAGTCGGGATGGATTTCGCTGAATGCGAGGAAACCATGACGGTTGCCGCCGTAATCGACAAAACAGGCCTGCAGCGATGGCTCTACCCGCGTGACTTTCGCGAGATAGATGTTGCCTCTTAGCTGTTCCTTGCCAGTTGTTTCGAAATCAAAGTCATCAACTTGTCCATTCGAAACGAGCGCCACCCGGGTTTCTTCCGGGTGGACCGCGTCGATCAGCATCAATTTGCTCATTTAGGATCGCCTTGTTGGCTGGCGGCGCGGTCCTGCGAATCGTTTCGAAGGCTCTGCGGCTATCGCCAGTAGTGTTTTGTGGAGAGCCTGCACGCCGGATCGTCCGCGCGCCTCTGGGCGCAAAACGTGACGATAGATGTTGGCAGTCAGGCAACATGAAAGTGGTCATCCGTGTCCGACCGGCGCCGCCTGTGACGTTATGTTTTCGTCCGGCCACGCGCCCGTCTGGGATTGTCTGTTCCCCGTGTCTCACGGAGTAGGCCGAACATGCCCAAAGCCGAGCCGAATGAAAAGCGTAAAATGTCAT
>JAYZBJ010000014.1:0-3950 GCA_036338795.1 Pseudomonadota bacterium
GTCACGGTTCCGAACACATTTGGGGACTGGCCAATGACACAGGCGGTTTGGTCATTCACAGCGTCCTTCAACCCCAGTTCGCCATCGATTGCCGGTGGTAGCTGAACAACTTCGATGCCTTGCGCTTCGCACACTGTGCGCGTTGCGGCCGCGTAGTGTGGATGCAGGCCACCGGAAAGCACCACACGGCGACGGCGCGTGACGCGGCAGGCCATAAGCGCCGCCTCGGCACAGGCTGTTGAGCCGTCATACATGGACGCGTTTGCAACATCCATTGCCGTCAGGGCCGCGACCTGGCTCTGAAATTCAAACAAGGTCTGAAGCGTGCCCTGCGCAATCTCAGGCTGGTACGGTGTGTAGGTGGTCAGGAATTCCGAGCGTTGGATGATGTGATCAACACTCGCTGGGACGTGATGCTTGTAAGCGCCGCAGCCGACGAAAAACCGACCTTCAGAAGCTGTCCGGTTCTTGGCCGCCAAGGCCGCCATGTGCCGCTCTACGGCCAGTTCACCCTGATGATCGGGCAGGCCTTCCACCTTTCCGCCGAGACGAGCAGCCTCGGGAACGTCGGCGTAAAACTCATCGACCGAAGCTGCACCGGTCGTCGCCAGCATCGCCTTGCGGTCTTCAGGTGTGAGCGGCAGATAGCGCATCATGCAAGTCCTTTGCAGAATTCGAAATAGGCATCCTTGTCCATCAGGCCCTGGGTTTCTGCGCCATCGGAGAACTTGATGACACAGAACCAGCCCTCGGATTCAGGGTGTTCGTTGACCTTCTCAGGCGCATCCGCGAGGTCGCCGTTGGCGTCGATCACTTCACCGGAGAGCGGCGCATAAACGTCGGAGGCGGCTTTGACGCTCTCGACGACCGCCATTTCATCACCCTTCTTGAACGTCTTGCCGACTTCGGGCGTCTCAACGAACACGACATCGCCGAGCTGTTCGGCGGCATATTTGGTAATCCCGACAGTGGCGAGGTCGCCATGAACGGTGACCCATTCATGGTCCTCGGTGTAGAACGTCACTTGCTGGGTAAATTGCGTCATCTGGCTGGTCCTCAACGTTTGTAATTGTGTTCGACGAATGGAAGCGCGGCGACTTCGCCTGCCCGCGCTTTGCCTCTAACCAAAAGGTCGACCCTCGTGCCGGGTTCCGCGAGATCGGCGCGGATGTACCCCATGGCCACCGGGCCATCTACGGTCGGACCGAAGCCGCCTGACGTCACGACGCCAACCGTTTCACCATCGACCTGGATTTCTGTACCCTCGCGGGCGGGTGCGCGCTCAAGTGGTCGGATGCCGACCCGCTTTTCCTTCGCGCCGGAAGCGAATTGCTCAAGAATACGAGCCGCACCGGGGAAGTCGGCCCGCTCACGGCGGGATTTCTGAATGACCCATTGAAGATCCGCCTCGACAGGTGTCCGACCGGTATCCATGTCGTGTCCATAAAGGCAAAGGCCTGCCTCAAGCCTGAGGCTGTCCCTGGCGCCAAGGCCTATCGGCTTCACGCGTTCATCTGAGAGCAGCTTGCGCGCAAGCTTTTCGCCGGCTTCGGCCGGGACGAGGATTTCAAATCCATCCTCCCCTGTATAACCGCAGCGGCTGACGAGACACTCCGCCCCTTCCCATGCCGCCAGCATACAGCGCATGAAGGACAGGTCCTCGCAGCCCGCAAACTCTTCCTTGAGCACATCGACGGCTTTAGGCCCCTGAAGCGCGATCAGCACGCGGTCGTCGGCACGCTGCAGTACAGCCCGGCCTTCGAGCTTGGCCTCAAAGTGCGCCCAGTCTTCAGCTTTCACCGCGCCGTTCACAACGATGTACAGCCGGCCATTCTGGTGCTCGTCCGGTAAGCGCGTCACGATCAGGTCATCGCGAATCCCGCCTTGTTCGGTCAGCAATACTGTAAGTCGGGCCTGACCCGGCTTGAGCGTGCCGATGGCGCTCGGGACAAGTTCTTCGACCAGCGCGGAAATCTTGGCGTGCGCGGCGGCATCATCGCTCACGCCTTCGATGAGGGTGAGGAAGCAAGGCCCCATGTGCGAGACATCAAACAAGCCAGCCTGCTCGCGGGTCCAGATATGCTCGGGCTTCACACCTTCGAACTGGACGGGCATTTCATAACCGGCGAAGGGCACCATCTTGGCGCCGAGAGATTCATGCAACGCGTGAAGCGGCGTCTTGCGGAGATCTTGTGTAGTCTGGTCTGCCATGGCGCCCTTTGCGGTCAAGCAGCCACCTTGCCCTCGCCATTCGAGGAAGTGGCCGCCCCCGCTGTCTCGGCGCCTGAGAGATTCCGCCATGCCCAATGGGCAGGCTTGCTCCTTCGGCGAGGCCATCAGCGCGGGAAATGGTCCGCACCCGCCTCTTTCCAGCGTGTGGTCTCTCTCCCGGTCCTTTTGCCTGAGCGTTTCCGGGGCGGTTGCGCCTTCGGCGGCGGGACTGAAACCCGCTCTCTCCCGGGGAGGAGATGAACTAACGCCTCACCACTATTTCAGAGTCGATGTTTCAGCAAGCCGAGTTAGGCGGCGCGCTGCCAGAATCTGGTTCGTGACCAATCAAAGGGCAGCACACCTCTGGCTTTAACGCACCGCGAAGTCGAACGGCTCATTGCGGTTCTTACCCTTGTTCGGCCCCATGAAGCCGAAAAGGTGGCCCGCGACCTTGCGCATCTGAATCTCTTCGGAGCCCTCAGTAATGCGATAGCGACGATGGTGCCGGTAGATATGTTCGAACGGTTTGTGGCGGGAATACCCCATGCCGCCATGAACCTGCATCGCGCGATCAGCTGCGTCGCAGCACAGACGGTTGGCGTAATAGTTACACATGGACACCTTGTCCGAGAGATAGATTGCGACGTCAGGCTTCGACATCTGATCCATTTCCCAAGCGGTCTTGAAAATCAGGAGGCGCAGCATCTCAGCTTGGGTGGAAAGCTCTACAAGGGGGAACTGGATCGCCTGATTGTGCGCAAGCGCCTTGCCGAACGGGCGGCGTTCGTTTGCGTAATTGATAGCCTCAGTGATGCAGTACATCGCAGCGCCGCACGAGCTGGCCGCCTGACGGATACGATTCTCGTGGACAAAGTGCTGTGCGAGAGCGAGACCGCCCTCCGGCGGACCGAAGACCGCATCTTCAGGCACCCAGACATCCTTGATCGTCAGGCGCGGATGGTCCGTCGGCATGTTGAAGGTCCACATGTACTCTTCAATCTTGATCCCAGGGTCATCCGCCGGAACCAGCAGGCAAGTGATGCCCTTTGCGTCCCCGTCCTCGCCGGACGTGCGGCAGAAACACATCATGTGCGAAGCGGCGTGCATGCCGGTAATCCACATTTTCTCGCCATTGATCAGCCAGCCATCCTTGCCGTCTTTCTTATGGCGGACCGCACGGGTTTCCATATGAGTGGCGTCGGAACCGTGATGAGGCTCGGTAAGACCGAAAGTGGCCCGGAACTCACCTTTCAGAGCGGCTTCAGCGAGATGCTTCTGATCCTCTCGCGCGAAGTCGCGCAACATCAGTATCTGTGGGAAATTGCCGACAATCGAATGCTCATTCTGCAGGTCGTTGTGCAAGCCCAATCCCTGCCGGGCGAAATGTTCCCGAATGATCGCCATTCCAAGATTGGTCCCGTCCTGGCCGCCATATTCCTTAGGCAGCGCATAGCGCAGGTGTCCGGCTTCATCGGCCAGTTTCTTCGCCTTGCCCAGAAGGTCTTCCCATTCAGGGCGAGGCAAGCCGCCGTTTTCAAAATCCGTTCTCGCCCACTCGCGCCGGTGATCGAAGAACCGGATATTATCGTCCGATTGCTCGAGCGGTTTGATCTTGTCCTCGATGAACTTGTCGAGCACGACCAGATAGTCGGCGATATCCTGCGGAATATTGAAATCCATGCGAAGCCTCCCTGAGCGTCGTTAAATGCGCTTTTCAGAAAGAATACTTGCGAGGAAAG
>JAYZBJ010000015.1:0-5123 GCA_036338795.1 Pseudomonadota bacterium
TTGCGGCGAACCTACGTTAGAATCGAGCGCGTGCACACGCTTGCTTGCATCCTCAATCTCGCGACGCGAGCAGACATGCGTGACGATTGCGATTGGCGCAGCGCCATTCTCATCTGCAGAATCCTGCAACAGCTTGTCTACGGAAACGCCGCTCTCGGCGAGCGCTTCGGTCAGTTCTGCCAGCGCGCCGGCACGGTCTGCCAGACGAACGCGCAGGAAGAAGGCACACTTTTCATCCGACTGGGCAATTACGAATTTGCGCACATCATGGTGCTCAGCGCGACCAAATGCGGGGCGCGCAATGGGATTGAAGAGCTTTGCAACATCGCCCATCACCGCACTTGCCGTTGGCCCCGGCCCGGCCCCCGGGCCGGTGAGCGTGACCGCGCCCAACGGCTCACCCTCGACACGCACAGTGTTGAGGCTGCCATTGACCCTAGCGAGCGGATGCCCGGTTGGCATCGCCATCGGCTCAACCCGGCACACGACGCCAGAGTCCGTGATCTTGCCTTCGGCGATTAACTTGATGCGAAGGCCAAGCCTGTCGGCGAGATCAAGATCCAGCAGCTCCAAGTCGTCCACACCGCGCACGGTGACTTTCGAGAAATCCAGGTCAGCTGAAAACGCAATCGCCGCCAGAATCGCAGCCTTGTGCGCTGCATCCATACCCGACACATCGAGCGTCGGGTCGGCCTCTGCGAAACCGAGCCGCTGGGCTTCGGCAAGAACAGTGTCGTAAGTCCGCCGGGTTGTCAGCATTTCGCTCAGCAGGAAGTTGCACGTACCGTTGAGAATGCCCGTAACACGCTTGACGTCGACACCCGCGAGCGAGTCACGCAGGACGCGAACCACAGGCACACCGCCTGCAACCGCCGCTTCGAAGAGAAGGTCGACGCCGTTTTCCCGCGCAAGCTCGGCCAGTTCCTGACCATGCATCGCGATCAGGGCCTTGTTAGCCGTGATAACTGCCTTGCCTGATTTGAGGGCCGTCTCAACGGCGACTTTCGCCGGTCCATCCGAACCACCGATCAGCTCAACAAAGACATTGATGTTCTCATCGGCCGCAAGCCGCGTAGCGTCGTCAAACCAGGTGTAGCTATCCGTCGACACCGGACGATTACGATTGCGATTGCGCGCAGTGACGCCCGCAATCTCAACCTTACCCGGCAGTCTCAATGATTCCTGCTTCTGGACGAGATCGATCAAGCCGCAGCCGACATGGCCCAGCCCGGCGATCCCCAGTTTCAGTGTCTTCAAACCCCTTGCCCTCCGGCACTCAACTCATGAACGGCGCCCCTGCTATCAGTTTCCTGCGCCTGAAGGAACCGCTTGATGTTACGTGCCGCCTGACGAATGCGCTGTTCGTTCTCAACCAGGGCAATCCTGACAAAACCATCACCACGTTCGCCAAAGCCGGCTCCCGGCGCGACAGCGACGCTTGCTTCGTTGATGAGCTTGAGCGCGAACTCAACGCTACTCAGATGCTTGCAGGAGTCTGGAAGCGGCGCCCAGCAGAACATGGATGCCGATGGAACGGGCACGTCCCAGCCGGCCCGCGCAAAGCTCTCGACCAGAATATCGCGGCGGTGGCGATAGATCTGCCGTGTCTCCTCGACACAGTCCTGAGGCCCATCAAGCGCTGCACAAGCCGCGACCTGGATTGGCGTGTAAGCCCCGTAATCGAGGTAGGACTTCACACGCGCCAGGGCAGAAATGAGCCGCTCGTTCCCAGCGGCAAAGCCGATGCGCCATCCCGCCATCGAATACGTCTTCGACATTGTCGTCGTCTCGACAGCAATGTCTTTCGCTCCATTCACCTGCAGAATGGATGGCGGCGGGTCATCGAAGTAAATTTCATTGTAAGCGAGGTCCGAGAGGATCCAGATGTCGTGCTTTTTCGCGATGCGAACGGCTTCCTTGTAGAAGTCGAGGTCCGCAACAGCCGCCGTCGGGTTTGATGGATAGCACAGCACCATCGCGGTCGGCGGCGGAACGCTATAGCGAATCGCGTGCTCGACGTTTGCGAGATACTGCTCAGGCGTTTGGGCGGGAACGCCGCGGATCGACGCCCCCGCAATGATGAAGCCGAAGGAATGCAGTGGGTAGGATGGATCCGGCGCGAGGATGACATCACCCGGCGCTGAAATCGCTTGCGCCAGGTTTGCAAAACCTTCCTTCGAGCCGAGAGTGACAACGACCTCCCGGTCCTTGTCGAGTGTCACATCAAAACGGCGCTTGTAGTAGTTCACCAGCGAGCGACGAAGACCAGCAATGCCGCGGGAGGCCGAATAGCCGTTCACGTCCGGCTTTCGTGCCGTTTCGCAGAGCTTGTCGACGATATGCTTGGGCGTTGGCAGGTCGGGATTTCCCATGCCGAGATCAATAATGTCCGCACCTTCCGCCCGCAGTGCCGCCTTGCGACGGTTCACTTGTTCGAAGACGTAAGGTGGCAGACGCCTGATCTTGTAAAATTCACCCGGCATGGGCGGTCTCCTGCTGATAGTTCGGGGTGGTAGGTGCTGTATTAGTCTAGCGCCGCGCGCGTGGACGTTCAAAACGCGCTTTTAGCATCGCGATATCATTTTCCGTGAGGAAGTCGGTTGGCGTGTCCATCGCTGCGACGCGCTCGCGCATATCGGCGCCCCACTCCAGGATCATATCAGGCGTGAGATAGGTCAGCTCGGAACGTGGATCTGCATAAAACGCTTTCCGAATAGCGGCTTGCTCTTCGGCGCTCTTCACGAGCCCTGTTTGCCGGCTGCGATAGGTCGTATTGGTCGGAACCTGGCTGAGTTTCGGATAGGCGTTACCCCGCAATTCCTCTTTGCGTGCTTCATACCATTCAGGCGCAGACTCCCGAATGTCAGAGATTTTGCTCATGGAGCCGGCACATCCGGTCAGAATGGCGCAAAGTAGCACAGCAGTAAGGCGCATTTGGCGGTTTTTCCCGTCTCGTTCGTGATTCCTAAAACGTTTCATCTGTATAGGTGTTGGTATACATTGGCGATAATAAGGTGATCGGTAGAGCAAAAGATATGCAGGACAGGGAAAACAGCAGTTTAAACGCCATCCTGTCGGAGCAGTCCCCCGAACAGTTGCAGGCCATCGGCATGGCGCTCGCGGAGGCGGCTGTCGAATCGCAGGCTATCCTCACCGAGGTCATGTCCAAGAACCGGCCGGACGGCGTGGACCTTCCGAACCAGACCGACCCGTTCGGCATGCTGGACGCTTACGGCAAGGTCGGTCGGTCGCTGGCGACCAATCCCGCAGCCATGCTCAACGCCAATCTCGATCTCTGGATGGGTTGGGTTAACCTCTGGAAGGAATTCACCACGGGTGAAACAAACGCTTCAAAAGACAAGCGCTTTTCCGACCCTGAATGGACGGCCAATCCCGCTTTTGAATTCATGCGCCGCGCCTATGAACTTAACGCCGACTGGATGATGTCCATCCTCAATTCGGCCGAGGATCTGTCAATCGCCGACAGGCGCAAGGCGCAATTCTACACAAAGCAGACGGTCGACGCTCTTTCGCCCACCAATTTCTTTGCGACAAACCCGGCCGCTCTGAAAGCGATGCTGGAAACGGGCGGACAGAGCCTTGTGGAAGGACTTCGCAATGCACGAAAGGACCTGCAGAAAGGCGGTGGTCGGCTCGCCATAAGCCAGTCCGATGAAACGCCGTTCGAGGTCGGGAAAAACCTTGCCACTGCGCCTGGGAAAGTCGTCTATCGCAATCGCCTCATTGAGCTTTTGCAATTCGAGCCTTCCACGTCGAAGGTGCATGCGCGTCCGCTTCTGATATTCCCGCCGTGGATCAACAAATATTATATTCTTGATCTGCGCGAAGAGAACTCAATGATCCGCTGGCTGACAGACCAGGGATTGACCGTGTTCGTTGTTTCCTGGCGCTCGGCAGATGATGAGACCCGCGACTTTTCTTGGGATGACTATGTCGAGCATGGCGTCATGGCTGCCGTCCATGAGGCAACCACCCAGACTGGCGCAGATGGCGTCAACACGGTTGGCTATTGCATCGGCGGTACGCTGCTGACCAGCGCGCTCGGTTACATGGCGAAGACCGGGGACGACCGCATCAAGTCAGCCACCTATTTTGCCTCGCAGTCTGACTTTTCGGACGCGGGTGACCTTATGGTGTTTACCGACGAAAACTCGCGCCGCAGCATTGACGATGTGATCGCCGCCAACAAGGGCATGATGCCGGGCGAATTGATGGCCGACACATTCAACTGGCTCCGGCCAGTCGACCTCGTCTGGCGGTATGTCATCGACAATTACATGCTCGGCAAGAAACCCCGGCCGTTTGACCTCCTGTTCTGGAATGCCGACCAGACGAATATTCCGGGCAAGACCCACCACACTTATCTCAATGCGCTATACGGCCGGAATGAGTTGTCGGAAGGCAGGTTCGAGGTACTCGGCAAGACCGTGAACATGGGCGAAATCAAAGTGCCCGTCACGATTCAGGCCAGCCGCGAAGATCACATCTGCCCGTGGCACTCGATTTACCGCGCAGCCCAGAAGTATGGCGGCGACGTAAACTTCATCCTTGCCGGGTCCGGTCACATCGCTGGCGTCGTGAACCATCCACGCGCCGAAAAGTACCAGCACTGGACCAATGAAGACCTGCCAACGACTCCCGAAGCCTGGCTGGCAGGTGCTGAAGAAACAAAAGGCTCCTGGTGGCCGAACTGGATGAAGTGGCTGAAGCCTATCTCCGGTGACATGGTCAGCGCCAAACCGGTGCCGGATCGCAAACTTGGCGACGCCCCTGGCACCTACGTAAAAATGCGCCTCAACCAGATTGCAAAGGGCGAGATGCCAGCAACGGCGTATTCAGAGCCCGCCACGCCAGAAGCGAGGCCGAAGCCCGCTGCGACGCCCAAGCGCGCGGCAGCGAAATCCTCAGCTCCTGCCAAGAAAAGCCGCGCGGTGGCCAAGAAGCCCACGACGAAAAAATCCGCCTCGTCGACGAAGAAGAGCACGAATGGCAAGAAGGCTCCTTCGAAGCCCGCCGCCCGCAGCAAATCAGCTCAAGGGAAGAGCGGCAGGAGAACGTCCAACCCCAGCGCTTGATCCCATCCCATCATCAGGTTCAGGTTC
>JAYZBJ010000016.1:0-11047 GCA_036338795.1 Pseudomonadota bacterium
GATGACCTCAGCCCCGCCGCCGTCGATATCTTCAAGAATCGCGGCATCGAAACAGACATAAAGGTCGGCTTGTCCAAGGATGAGCTGATGGCGATCATAGATCAGTATGACGGCCTGGCTGTCCGTTCGGCCTGCAAACCAGACGCTGACGTCATCGCTGCCGCGAACAAGCTGAAAGTCATCGGCCGGGCCGGCATCGGTGTCGACAATGTCGACATCAAGGCCGCGACAGCCAAGGGCGTCGTCGTCATGAACACGCCATTCGGCAACGCCGTGACCACCGCTGAGCATGCGATTGCGATGATGTTCGCCGCTGCCCGCCAGATCCCGGCAGCTGATGCTGGCACCCAGACCGGGAAATGGCCAAAGAAAAGCTTCGTCGGTACGGAGCTTTCCTACAAGACGCTCGGCCTCATCGGTTGCGGCAATATCGGTGCCCGCGTTGCGGAACGTGCAAAGGGCCTGACGATGAAAGTGGTCGCGTATGACCCGTTCCTCACAGAGGAGCGCGCTGTGGAGCTTGGTGTCGAGAAAGTCGATCTCGACACGCTATTGGCACGCGCTGACGCGATCACTCTGCACACGCCGCTGACGGAGCAGACGCGCAACATT
The DNA here is from genome assembly GCA_036338795.1 of Pseudomonadota bacterium. Taxonomy (GTDB): domain Bacteria; phylum Pseudomonadota; class Alphaproteobacteria; order Caulobacterales; family Hyphomonadaceae; genus Henriciella. Next base: position 613 of record JAYZBJ010000016.1, read on the forward strand.
CTTTCGAAAGAAGCGCTCGCCAAGACGAAGAAGGGCCTGATCCTTGTCAATTGCGCGCGGGGCGGTCTCGTTGACGAGGTAGCCGTTCGCGAATTGCTCGATAATGGTCACCTGGGCGCCGCTGCATTTGACGTGTTTGCCGAAGAACCAGCCAAGGAGAACGTCCTGTTCGGTGCGCCGAACTTCGTCGCGACACCTCACCTTGGCGCTTCAACGGTAGAAGCCCAGGAAAACGTTGCCCTGCAGGTCGCAGAGCAGATGAGCGATTACCTGCTCACCGGCGCTGTTACCAATGCGCTGAACATGCCTTCCGTGACCGCTGATGAGGCGCCGCGGCTCAAGCCATTCATCGACCTTGCCGAGAAGCTCGGCCAGTTCGCGGGTCAGATCTCTGACCATGGGTTCGAGGAAGTCATCATCGAATATGAGGGCGAACTCTCGGGCATGAACCGGAAGCCGATTACGGCTGCGGCGCTGGCAGGCCTTCTGCGGGCGTCGCGCGGCGATGTGAACATGGTTTCGGCTCCTGCGATCCTGACGGATTCCGGTGTTAAATTCTCCGAAAGCGTGACCGAGGACAGCCCAGTCTATGACAGCCTGATCCGTATAAAGGTGCTCGTTCCGAAAACGGCTAACTCCGACCAGTCCGGCTGGCGCTCGCTCGCCGGCACGGTTTCAGCTGGCCGTCCACGCGTTGTCGAGGTCAAGGAAATGCCGCTAGAAGGCGATTTCTCGCCGTGCATGCTCTACGTCAACAATCTCGACAAACCGGGCTTTATCGGTGCGCTTGGCGTCATGCTGGGTGAAGCGAACGTCAACATCGCGACCTTCCATCTTGGCCGTCAGGATGAAGGCGGTGAGGCTATCGCACTGGTCGGGATCGACGGTGATCCGGCACAGGAAGTCACCGAGAAAATCGATTCCCTGCCACACGTCCGCTACGCGAAAGTCCTGCATTTCTAGGAATTTCTGCGGTTGGTGAGACTTATGCCCGTTCCGGTGGGTTCAAACCGGAACGGGCTGTTCCATCTTTCGCCTCTATCGCAGGCGTCAGATGTGACGGAAGTGGCGATGATCCGGACTGCGGCCACACCACGTTAGTTGCCTATCCAGCCCAAAAGCGCGCCGCAGCGCCGAGGATGTTGAACCGGCCTCGCTGGAAGGCGGGCTTTGGTGTAGCGGAAGGTATTGGCAGGCGGGTCGGCAAGAGCTCACTCCGATGGGCGCGCGGAAACGCTGGTTGAGCTGGCCAGATTAACTTGACCTTCGGCGCGCTCCGGCCTTTCTGGGGCCAGCCAATTTCTGGAGGTCCGTTAATGAAACGCCTTTTCGCCCTGTCAGCCCTTGCTGCCACAACCGCTTCACTCGCCCCTGCCGCGCAGGCCCAGCTCGTCGAGGAGGCCCGAATCGGCGTCCTCCAGCACAATATCTGTGTGATCGACTGCAAGAATGCGGACAAGGAAGACGGCCCGACGGTTGAGGGTGAACTCGTTTTTGCCTCTCCGGATTTTCTAGGCATTCTCTTCTCGCCGCGTCCCTATGTGCTCGCCTCGATCAATACCGCAGGTGATACGAGCTACGGCGCGGCTGGCCTGATGTGGAACTGGGATTTTGCGCAGGGCTGGTCGCTTGAGCCCAGCCTTGGCTATGCCATCCACGATGGCGCGACCGCCAGCCCATTCCCTCAAGGTTCACCCGAGAGCGCGGCATTTGCCGAAGACAACGTGCTTTACGGGTCAGAAGATCTGTTCCGCACCGGCCTGGCTCTCAACCGGGATATCAATGAGCGCTGGGGCCTGCAGGTTCAGTATGAACACCTGTCTCACGGTCAGATTCTCGGCAATGGCCGCAATCAGGGCGTCGACAGCGTTGGCGTGCGCGCCTACTGGCGATTTGGCGGCTAGGCCTTCCCCGCCGTAACGCTTGCAATCCGCCCCTAACGGGCGAATCCTCCCCGGTAAAACATAACCTAGGGAGGTCTGCATGGCACAGAAGCATGCCATCATTATCGGCGCCGGTCTCGGCGGCCTGACGGCTGCAATCAAGCTGCAGGAAGCGGGGCACTCGTTCGACCTGCTCGACCGCAACCCCAAGGTCGGCGGCACTTGGTATGAGAACACATATCCCGGTTGCGCGTGTGACGTGCCCGTCGCGCTGTACCAGTTGTCTTTTGCGCAGAGCATCAACTGGACGCGTGCGTTTCCGCAGGGACCTGAAATCCAGGCCTATGCCGAGGAGATCACAGACCGGTTCCAGCTACGCCCGAACCTGCATCTCGATGATGCGGCGGTCAGCGCCAAATGGGACGAAGCGACCAAGAAGTGGACGGTCAAAACCGAAAGCGGCAAAACCTATACGGGTGACCTGCTCGTCGGCGCCCTTGGCCAACTGAACCGTCCTAACTGGCCAAAGATTGATGGCATCGACAGCTTTGAAGGCGACAAGATGCACTCGGCCCGCTGGGATCATTCGGTCTCGTTCGAGGGCAAGCGCGTTGGCGTCATCGGCTCGGCCGCAAGTGCCGTACAGCTCATTCCGGAGCTGGCAAAGATCGTCGATCACCTCACCGTTTACCAGCGCACACCGAACTGGGTGACGCCGCGCCGTGACGTGCCGATATCTGCGCAGGAGCAGGCGCTCATGTTCACTGAGCCGGAAACGGCGATGGACATCGGGTCCCGTCAGCGTCAGCTCATCTATGACAATGCCGACCACTTCTTCTGGCAGGCGTTCAAATGGACACAGGCAGGACGCGACGCCTACACGACCATCGCGACCAACCATCTGAACGAGCAGATCAGCGACCCTGAGCTGCGCAAGAAGCTCACACCGGACTATCCGGTAGGCTGCCGTCGTATCCTGATCGCCGACGATTATTACCCTGCGCTTGAACGGGACAATGTCGACCTGGTCACCATGGCCCCGCAGTCGATCGACAAGACGGGTGTCACCACGCCCGATGGCGAGCACCGTGAGTTCGATATCCTCGTCTTCGCAACGGGTTTCGAGACAACTGGCTGGAACTGGTCAGTCGATGTCGAAGGACTGAATGGCAAGCATCTGAACGAAGAGTGGGCTGACCATCCTGAGGCCTATGCCGGCATCACGGTGAATGATTTCCCCAATATGTTCGTCCTGTATGGTCCGAACACGAACCTCGGGCATAACTCGATCACCTTCATGCTCGAGCGGCAGGTCGAGTACATGGTGAAAGCGCTGCTGACTCTGGATGAGACCGATTCCAGCGCGATGATGCCGAAGAAGGCTGCACAGGACCGCTGGAACAGGGAGTTGCAGGCTCAGCTCCAGAAAACCGTCTGGGCCGATCCTGCCTGTAACTCCTGGTACAAGACGGCTGATGGGCTGATCACGCAGAACTGGTCCTCCCATACGCGAGACTATGCAGCGGCTGTTCACGAGGTGAAGGTCGACGATTACGAACTCGCCTGACCTTGCGTAGGCGCATCTGCACACTTGAAATTCCGTCATAAACGCTGTCAGTGGCGCACGGGATTTCAAGGAGTGTGAGCCCATGGCAGGTGTGGTCGTCGTCGGTGCCCAGTGGGGCGATGAAGGCAAAGGCAAGATCGTGGACTGGCTTTCGAGCCGGGCAGATACGGTCGTGCGTTTCCAGGGCGGCCATAATGCCGGTCACACGCTGGTAATTGGCGACAAGACGCTCAAGCTGAACCTGTTGCCATCCGGCGTTGTGCGCGGTGGCAAGCTTTCGGTGATCGGCAATGGCGTTGTCGTCGATCCGTGGCAGCTTCTTTCGGAAATCGAGAACATGGAGAAGCAGGGCGTAAAGCTTTCTCATGATGATCTCGTCGTGGCCGACAATGCCTGCCTCATCCTGCCCTGGCACAAGGACATTGATGCTGCGCGCGAAGCCGCGCTGGGCGACTCCAAGATTGGAACGACGAAGCGTGGTATTGGCCCAGCCTATGAAGACCGCGTCGGCCGGCGTGCCATCCGTGTCGCCGATCTTGCTGACCCTGCTGCGCTCGACCTCAAGCTTGAGCGCCTTCTGGCGCACCACCGTCCGCTGCGTGCTGGTCTCGACCTGCCAGAGCCGGATGCCGATGAGCTGAAGTCGATCCTGCTTGAAGTGGCTCCAAAGGTGCTGCCGTTTGCCAAGCCCGTCTGGAAGTTGCTGGACGAGCAGGTGAAGCTTGACCGCCGTATCCTGTTTGAAGGTGCGCAGGGGGTCATGCTTGATGTCGACCACGGCACCTATCCATTCGTGACGTCTTCAAACGTTGTCGCAGGCAATGCCTCCGCAGGCGCGGGGGTCGGTCCGGGCGCTATCTCCTACGTCCTCGGCCTCGCCAAGGCTTACACAACGCGCGTCGGCTCCGGTCCATTCCCAACCGAGCAGGACAATGAGATCGGTCAGCGCCTTGGTACGGTTGGTCATGAGTTCGGCACGGTGACCGGCCGCGCCCGCCGTTGTGGCTGGTTCGACAGCGTCATGGTTCGGCAGGCGTGTGCGACCTCAGGCGTCAACGGTCTCGCCCTGACCAAGCTCGATGTTCTGGATGGTTTTGACGAGATCAAGGTCTGCGTCGGTTACAAGCTGAATGGCAGGGAAATCGACTATTTCCCCGCAGGTCTCACCGATCAGGCCGCTGTCGAGCCGATCTATGAAAGCATGCCGGGCTGGAAAGACTCCACACGCGGCGCTCGTAGCTGGGCGGACCTGCCGGCGGAGGCGGTGAAGTATGTCCGCCGTCTCGAGGAACTTGTCGGCAAGCCGTGCGCACTCGTGTCGACGTCGCCTGAACGGGAAGACGTCATCCTGATGCGAGACCCGTTCGAGCGGGTCTAGGGCGAACGAGCCGGGTTAAATTCCACCGGCCTCTGGCGCCCCAATCGGCGGCGATAAAGGGCCTCGCTCGCAAAACCCGCGATTTGGCGGTGGCTACAAGGACGTCTGGCTGCGCGACTGAGCGAGTCGTGCATCGAATACGCGGCTGAGAGCTATGGCGCCTGCAGTGGCTACGTTAACGCTGTCGAACCCTGTCGCCATTGCGATACGAACCGGAGTTGCAGCGTCAATCAGTTGGTCAGGCAAGCCCGGCCCTTCGGCGCCGAGAACGATGGCAATCTTACCTTCTACGCCAAGGTCCTGCAGGGGTAACGCGCTGTCTCTCGGGGTCATCGCCCAGATTTCGTAGCCTGCAGCTTTGAGCGCGGTGATGTGGTCTGTGCCTGATCCGCCGTGATGGAATGGAAGCCAGAGCGCGCTGCCGGCCGATACGCGGATTGACTTGCGATAGAGCGGATCGCAGCTCTCGGAATCGAGAACGACGCCGCCGGCGCCAAATGCTGCGGCATTGCGGAAGGCCGCGCCGACATTGTCATGATTTGAGATGCCATTCAGGACGAGCAATGTGTCGTGTTCGAGCATTGTCTCGAGACCGATTGGCTCGCCCTTGCGCGCACAGGCAAGCACCCCGCGATGGATCGGAAATCCCGCCACCTTATCCATTACACTTTGTGGCGCGACATAGACCGGCACGTCTTGCGGTAGGGCGGCGAGGCTCTCGGAGAGCGGCTCGACGCGGGAGTCGCCGATGAAAAGACTCTCAATCTCGAAACGGGACCGCTGGACCAGGATACCCAGGGTCACTTTCCCTTCAACGATGAATCGGCCGTCAGACCGTCCGGTCAGGTCGCGCTCGCGGATGGAAACGTATGGCGCAAGGCGCGGATCATCAGGGGACGTTATGTCGACAAGCATTCCGATACTCTTGTTCCCAGCGATTGCCAGAGGGTCTAAGGTGCTCTCCTGCCAGAGGCCAGAGTGGGTGAGGGACGGCCATGACGCATATTGGATCGCGGATTGCGGTAACGCTTTTCTTTGCGTTGATCTACGCAGCGTTCCTGTTTGAGACAGGAGTGCTCGCCTATGAATTTGCGCCGCATGGTCTGGCGCTGCAGATGGCGACGCTTTTTGCTCATAACTTCCTGTTCTTTCCGGTTGCCGGCGCGCTGGCCCTGATTGCCTTCTGGCGACCAGCTGTCCTGATCGTTGATGCGCTGGGAGCGGGCCGCGTCCCGCAAGGCAGGCTGACGCTCCTCGTCGTGGCTGGTGTGATCGGCTTCGTTGCCTGGTCGATGTCAAACGCATTTGCAGGATCGAACACCCGATCATTGTTTGAAATTGCGCCAGAGACCCTCATTGCGGACGAAGGTGTGCCCTCAGATGATCCGGCAGAGCGCCGCGCAGCGGTTGGCGAGGTGCTGATCCAGTTGAAAATCAATGCGTCTGTCGATGGCGGACTTCAGCGGTTCCAGTCCCGGTGCGAACCTGAATGGCTTCGCTATGGTGTGGCAGCGCAGGAGCAGAAGTTATGTTTCCCGACGGGTGCGGTCACAAACGTCGAGGCTTGCTGCCGCGCCAAGACCGATTTTCGGGATCGTGTAAACGCAATGCAGGCGGCTGACCCGTCACTGCTGACGCGCGTTCATCGCTATGTCCTGCCCGTGAAAATGGTCTTCCTGCTGATGCTCCTGTTCATCGGCATCCTGCTGGTCTGGCTGCGCAAGCCGCTCACCCAGCTTTATGGGCGGGCAGTGCAGCAGGTTTCGTTCTCGCTGGCTGCCGGCGGTGCGCTGGTTCTGTTGTGGCCACTGATGAATGCGGCCTATCTCTCAACCTCGTCCCTGCTGACGGGGGACGGGCTGTCGAACGCCTATCGCGTCACCGCACCCCTGTTTGCACTGGGCTTTGGCGTCTGGGCCATGTTGTTGATCTTCTTTCACTTGCGGACCTATCCGAGCCACATTGAAACTGCGCTCAAATCCGCGGGCGCTATCGGGGCCGCGATCGGCGTTTTCCGATACGAGGACATCGTAAATTATCTGAGCCGCACGCTCGGTGTCGGGGGCGGGCTGGTTGCCGTCGTCGTATTCACCGTCGCTGTCGGGTCACTGATCGCGGCTGTGCTGATGGGGGTCAAGGCACCTGAGTTCCTTGACCCGCCTGCAGAAGACAAAGAGGAGCCGGGGCTCGCCGAATAGACTTACGCGCCCGCTGGCAGACCCTGCTCCTTGGCCATGCGCTTCATGGCTTTCTGGATTTTCTCGAACGCACGCACTTCGATCTGGCGAATACGTTCACGCGAGACATTATAGACCTCGGACAGCTCTTCGAGCGTCTTGGGTTCGTCGGTCAGGCGACGTTCCTGGAGGATGTGCTGTTCGCGTTCCGACAGGTCAGCCATTGCTTCCTGAAGAAGCGTCATCCGGCTGTCGAATTCCTGACGGTTTGCATAGGTCTCGGCCTGGCCCGGCTCATCATCCGTGAGCCAGTCCTGCCATTCCATGTCGCCTTCCTGCCCCATCGGCGCATTCAGCGATGCATCCGAACCGCTCATCCGGCCATTCATGCTCAGCACGTCCTTTTCGGACACGTTGAGACGCTCGGCAATCTCTCTCACCTGGTCCGGATTGAGGTCACCACTTTCAAGTGCGTTGATCTCACCCTTGATGCGGCGAAGATTGAAGAACAGCTTCTTCTGCGCTGCCGTGGTGCCAAGCTTTACGAGGCTCCATGAGCGCAGGATGTATTCCTGAATAGCGGCGCGGATCCACCACATCGCGTAGGTCGCGAGGCGGAAGCCCTTGTCCGGGTCGAATTTCTTGACGGCCTGCATAAGGCCCACATTGCCCTCGGAGATGACTTCGGCCATCGGCAGGCCGTAGCCGCGATAGCCCATCGCAATCTTCGCAACGAGACGCAGGTGAGAGGTCACCATCTGCTCGGCGGCCTCAGTATCCTCTCTCTGCTGCCAGCGTTTGGCGAGCATGAATTCCTGCTCTTTTTCGAGCATCGGGAATTTGCGGATCTCGGTGAGATACCGGCTGAGCCCCTGTTCAGGGCTGAGGGCGATTGAAGTTGTCTTGGCCATTGGCTCTATTTCTCCTGTCTACAGAGACTGACCCAAAACTCCGGCATCAGTTCCGTATCGGTTCTGAAGAAAGCTTTTAGCCCCGATCGTCGGCAGCGTCTTTCCCCGGTTAGCGCATCTGAATTATCACGCACGCGCATAAATGGGCATAAACCCGGCGATTTGAAGGCGTTACCGGCAATTTGCGGCAATGAATTCTGGCGTGTTCTAACGATTTTCGTGTGTCACCCACAAATCACGAGATTGTGTGGCGACCAGCCCAAGCCGCGTTGCGGCTTTCGAGCGTTGTCATTGCTCTTCTTAAGGTAGGCCAATGTACAGATAAAAAATCCGAATTCTGTCCTTTGTCTTATGCGCAAGTATCAAAAACAAATGAGACCCGGATGCGGGGGCGGCATCCGGGTCTCGTCTAGGCGCCTGCCGGCTGAATTACTTGCCTTTTGGCTTGCCTGGGATTGATGGCTTGCCTGGCTTTGCAACTGGCTTGGCTGCCGGTTTTGCAGAAGGCTTGTTTTGTTGCGATTTCATCGCGGTATGCCCATAAAAGTGAGGCTTTAACATTGCGCCTCTCAAGCACTGTCACGTCATGTTCCAGCGCTTACTAAAATACGTTTTTCCTTTGCTTGCCGCAATGAGATTCGAGGTGAAATCTTCGTTAGCCGTCGCGGTCGAAAACCCTTGCGACGAGGGGGCGCAACCTCGTGGGCATGACTTCCCCGAACGGACGACCTAGATAGGGCTCATTGAGCGGAAAGATCGAATATGACGAACATCCTCACCATTGGCTTTTACATCGCCCTTGCGGCCCTCCTGGTCATCCTGATCCTCGGTCTGGTGAACCTGACCCGAACCGACGAAAACCAGGCAAGTCGCTCGAACAAGCTGATGCGGATGCGGGTGCTCGTTCAGGCGATCGCGATTGCATTGCTCTGCGCACTTGGGCTTGCGCTCGGGGCCTTTGGCGGCTGAGGTCGCCCGCGGACGAAACAGGGAGCGCCCGCATGGTCAAACTCGACAAGATCTACACGAAGACCGGCGACAAGGGGCAGACGCGGCTTGCGACGGGTGAGCCTGTCGATAAGTGGAACCCACGTGTCACGGCGTATGGCAGTGTTGACGAAGTGAACGCTGCTCTGGGTGTCGCCGCGCAAAAGGCTGACGGAGACCTCGCCACTGCGATCCATCGTATCCAGAACGACCTGTTCGATCTTGGTGCCGATCTGGCCACGCCTGACCGTGGCAAAGAGCTGGCCTGGGAGCCGCTTCGTATCGTGGCGGCTCAGGTTGAGCGTCTCGAGCGCGAAATTGACGAGATGAATGCAGCCATCCCGCCCCTCGACAGTTTCATCCTGCCGGGCGGTTCTGAGCTGTCCGCTTTCCTGCATGTGGCCCGCGCCACGTGCCGGCGGGCCGAGCGTGATGTCGCGCGGCTCGCGGGCACAGACGACGAGATCGTGAGCGCACCCGCACTGGCCTACATCAATCGCCTCTCCGACTGGTTGTTCGTTGCCTGCCGCGCGGCAAACAACAATGGCGCTGATGACGTCAAATGGGTTCCGGGCGCAAACCGGGGCGATAGCTGATTTGACGGGCAAGGCTGACCATACGCGTTTTCTTGGAGAATGGGCGCTGGACCCTGACTCCTGTAAGTACGATCAGGGCGAGGCGCCTGCGTCCGGATCCTATACGATCCGCGAAGAGGGAGATGAGCTGGTTTTCGACATGGCCTGGACGGACAAGGCTGGCGAGAGCCACTCAGCCAGCTTCAGGGGCAAGCCTGACGGCAAGGCCGTGCCGTTCAAGGGGACTGACCTGGTCGATAGCTTCTCGATCACGCTGGAAGGCGGAAGCGAGCTCAACTCGGCGGCTTTCCTGAATGGGGAGAAACTCATGCAGGCGACGCGAACACTGATCGATGACGAAACGATGCGTATCGTTCAGACCGTGTACCTGCCCGATGGCACGGCACCGGCGAACCGCTCTGTCTATTACAAACGTCCCTAGCAGCTTCTCTCTTGAGCATTCGCGCTCTTCAGGGCAAACCTCGCGATATGAGTGATACACCGCCAGACCGCCTCAGCCTCGACCCGCGCAGCCCTTATTATGATGAGGCGCTGATTTCGCGTGGTGTCGGTGTCCGTTTCAAAGGCCAGGAGCGCACCAATGTGGTGGAGTACTGCCTGACGGAAGGCTGGATCAAGATCGTCGCCGGCAAGTCGCTGGACCGGAAAGGCAATCCGCTGACGCTGACCCTCAAGGGACCGGTCGAGGTCTGGTTTGAGGATCTGGACAAGCCGTCCGAAAGCTAGACAGCAGCTCAAGACTTCAGTGCCGGCCTATGAGGGGGCGGCTCATATCTGCTGCTGTTCGTGCCTGCCATTCACCCGGCGACAGCCGTGGCGACGCAAATCTCGCCTGATCATGCAATACGACGGCAATTTGAAGCGTTTAAGGGCAATCTTTCCCCCCATATAGTTGCCTCGTGGCATCTGGCGCAAATAATTTCCAACACCCGCACT
>JAYZBJ010000017.1:0-7139 GCA_036338795.1 Pseudomonadota bacterium
ATACGGGACGCCGACGCCGATCGAGTTCGGGCCAGGGAATGGCAGTTGCGTGTCGTTACCAACCTGGACTTCGTCCAGCAGGTTGTCGCCGAACAGCGAGACAGCGAAGCCTTCATACGGCGTTTCCCAGGTCAAGTCAGCGCTGAGCTGGTTCGATGCCTGGACCCAACCGAAGTTGCTGTCGGTGTAGGCAATGCGATCACGGAACTGGTAGTTGGCCGTGGTCACGAGCGCACCGGAGTCACCGAGGTCGAGGTCATAGATCGCGCCGAAGCCATAGGTCAGCTGCGGAACGCGCGGCAGGTCGAGCTTCAGGTCCTTGTCGTCGATTACGCCATCGGTCGAGATGTCGAACTGGACGTCGTCATACTCGGCGTCAATCATGCCGATATTGAAGCTCAGCAGGAGGTTGTCGGTGGCAGCCCAGCGGCCGTCAACTTCAACACCCATGATCGTTGCGTCAGCGGTGTTCGTGATATTCTGAACAACGGCTGCTTCAGGACCGGAGGTGTTCACCTCACGCTGCATGTCACCAATCTCGGTCAGGAAGGCGGCACCGTTCAGCTGAATGCGGCCATCTTCGCTGCCCGACTTGAAGCCGATCTCGTACGCGTCAACTTCTTCTTCGTCGAAGCCGAAGTTGCCGGTCGTGTTGACCAGGTCAAGGAAGGTCGGAACGTTGGTGATACGGAAGTTGTAACCACCCGAGCGGAAGCCCTTGGTGTACGAACCGTAGGTCTGGAAGTTGTCGCTCCAGAAATACTGAAGGCCGAGCTTCGGCGTCCAGTTGGACCAGTCATCGCCATCGGTGAAGCCGTTAGGCTCGCCGGTGAACGGGTTGATGCCGTCGGTCGGGCAGGTGCCTTCCGAGATGTAGCATTCCGGACGCGGACGGATGTAGGTAACGCCGACATCCTTCTCTTCCTTGGAATAGCGAAGGCCGACCGTTGCGATCAGGTCAGGCGTGATCGAGTAGTCGACGTTTGCAAACGCGCCGTAGACCGTGTGCTCCTGCGAGCCGCCGCCGTAGAACAGTGGCGGGTTGCTGACATCGCTCAGAAGGTCGCGGATTTCCGTATATTCGAGGTCTTGCTCGAAATAGTAGAGACCCGTGGTCAGATCCATGTTGCCGAACGTGCCTGCATAGCGAAGCTCGTTGGAGATCTGCTCCTGATTGAACTCAGCACCGGAGTGGAACAGGTTGGCTGGGGACGCGTCGATATCGCTGTCGGTCAGCGACTCGTACTTCCGGTAACCAACGATGTTCGTGATCTGGCCATTGCCGAAGTCAACGTCATAGTCGGTACGAAGCGACGCGAACGTCGTTTCGGACTCGCCGGAACCCGGATTGTCGATGGCGAAGTCGAAGCTGTCACGCTCATAGATTGCGCGGTTCTGGCCGGATGGGCCGTCATTGCGGGCATCGTTGTACTGACCCTTGAGAAGGAAGGTCAGGCGCTCGGATGCGAACCACTCGAGAGCACCGCGATAGATGGCGGTCTGTGCTTCGCCGTGATTGTCGCCGTCAGCGAGGTTTTTGAAGTAGCCGGCGTCAGAGTTGTAGTACGCGCCGATCTTGCCGTTCAGGACGCCTTCAACCAGCGGGCCGGAGACAATGCCCTGAACCGTCGAATTGAGGCCACCACGATCACCATCAACCGGGCCGTCGAAACGGGCACGTGCCTTGTAGGTGAATTCGTCGGTCGGGTTACCGGTGTTCAGGACCAGCGCACCGCCGGTGGTGTTACGGCCGAAGAGAAGGCCTTGCGGGCCGCGCAGGACTTCGACGCTGTCGAGGTCGAACAGGTCAACCACGACGCCGCTGTTCACACCGAGATAGACACCATCAATGAACACGCCAACGGCAGGATCGATCGACGGGATGGACGAGTTCACGCCCAGGCCACGGATGGCGAAGTTTGCCGTGCCGCGCGAAGTGCCGACGTCATCGAGCGACACGTTCGGAGCGGAGTAGCTAAGGTCTTCGAGGGTGCTGACGTTCAGGGCGTCGAGCGTGTTTGCATTGAAAGCCGTTACGGCAATCGGAACATCCTGGACGTTCTCGACGTCCTTTTTCTTTGTCGCAGAAACCGTCACCTTCTGAAGGACGCGATCCACGGCTGTTTCGCGCTGTGCTTCAGATTCTTGTGCGAAGGCAGGCAGAGCGCTGAAAGCGGTCGCCAGCGCTACGCTGGATAGGAGGAAAGTTTTACGCTGCATAATGTACTCCCTAACAGATGTTATGATTTTTTTCCGATCACCTGTCGTGACCGCTTATACGGGACCCGTATTACGAATCTCGGCCACGCCGCTATGGTCTATTCATGGGTAATTGCAAAGACTTAACCGTCGCATCATGCTGAAATGACGCACTCAGTGATGCGTTATTGCATCACCAATAGTTCTTACAATTCAGTAATGCAGGGCTTATACGTGCTTCACCGCACGGAATGGCGCAGCGGCACCCGCTTGTTTTGTCACGATAAAACGTGACGATTACTGTTCCGGGAAATTGGGCTTTCGTTTCTCCAGGAAAGCGCGATAGCCTTCTCTGAAATCCGGCCCCGTCGATGCCTCAACGAACAGTCTGAGACCGTCCTCATCGCCTAATCCGTCGTCCGAATCCAGCCGGTTTATCATCTCCTTCGCCCCGCGCACTGAGGTTTGGGAAAGCGACGCGATGAGTCTCACCTTCTCGTGAGCAGCTTGGAGCGAGGCACCCACGGGGCAAGTTTCAGTGACGAGGCCAATACGGTGGGCACGTTCAGTATCAAATATGTCGCCGGTGAACAGAATATCCTTGGCTTGCGCCGCTCCAACTGCGCTCACCAGACGACGTGTATCATCGGGCGGATAAATCAGACCAAGCCGGGCAGGCGTGACGCCGAAACGGGCTTCAGTGGACGCGATTCGAAAATCACAGGTCAGGGCGACCGACACGCCGCCGCCAATGCAGACACCTTCAATCGCGGCGATCACAGGTTTCGAACACCGTGCAACGGCGTTGAGCCCGTCGGCGATCACGCGAGCGCTGTTCGTTGCTGTGGCCTTGTCCCGATAAATTACATCGAATTCGGATATGTCGGCGCCGGCAGCGAAATGACCCGTATCTCCACCATGGATGATGACCCCTTTGACCGACGCATCGTTCTCGGCACTATCGATCAGCGACGGCAGCGCGGCCCACATCTCCATATTGAATGCATTGCGGCGCGCAGGCGCATCAATAATGATCTCAGCAGCGGGCGCTGCGACATGCAGCCGAATACTTACGGGCATCTAGTCGTCCAGTTTGTTGGCGAATACTGCGCCATCCACCATAACGCGTTGGATCGTTTCAAGCCCTTTTGCATTTTCTACCAGCGTGCCAATGCCCGTAACGACGCCGACAACGTGCAAACCGCTTGCAACCGATATAAGCCTCGTCAGGTGAGACTGCCCGGCTTGCGGTCAATCCACGGCTGAGCTTGCTCAAGCTCATAGGCAAGCGCCAGCAACAGACCGTCGTCGCCGCGTTTCCCTGAGAACATGGAGCCAACTGGCAAGCCGCTATCTGTCCATTGAACGGGGACACTCATGGAGGCCGCACCGGCAACATTCATCGGTGCGGTGAATGCGGCGAAATCCGTCACCGATTTGCGAACTTCGGCGTATGGCCCACTCGGCGACTGGACGCCGATCTTGGGCGGCAACGTCGCCACGGTCGGCGTGAGAATGACGTCGAAGCTCTCGAACCAGGAATGGTAGAGCGGCTCAAACGCCGCAAGGTATCCGATCGCCTGTTCGAACTGGTCCTTCTTGCTCGCGAACTCTTGCATCAGGCCAAGCGTCCAAGGTTCGACGATCTCATCGGACACAGGCTTGCCGGTATAGGCGGCGGCCTGCTGGGCAAACTCGTAAGCGCCGTAGGCCCACAGTAGCAGGAAGTTGTCAGTGAATTCGACACCATCCACCGGCATGCTCCAGTCGAACACCTCCTGCCCAAGCGACCGGCAGAGCTCGGCCGTCCGTTCAATCCCGGCACGTGTCTCGGCGTCGAGGGCTGCGCCATTGATTGGATCGGGGGCAAAGGCGATTCTCAGGCGGCGGGTCGAGGGGCCCATGATCCGGCCGACCTTCGCAAGATCGCTCCTGGGATTTTCCTCAGCGGCGAAGATCGCGGCGCTATCTCGTACTGTCAGCGTCACGGCATGGTTGACGCTGAGATCTATTCCTTCCTTTTGCCGGTGTTCGATGATGGCACCGCGGGAAGGTTTGAGTCCGAACAGGCCGCAACATGCGGCAGGAATGCGAATCGACCCCCCGCCATCGCTCGCATGGGCAAATGGGACAACGCGGGCAGCCGTCAGGGCGGCGCCACCGCCGGACGAACCGCCGGGAATGCGCTCAAGGTCCCATGGGTTACGCGTCGGTCCCGTGACCAGTGGTTCAGTCGATGAAATGAGGCCCGCTTCCGGCGAGGTTGATTTACCGAGGGCGACCACGCCCATGTCCCGCCAGTTTGCTGCGAACTCATAGTCCTCGTCGGCGACATAACCTTCAAAGGCGCGGCTTCCGAACAGGGTCGGCGTACCTTTCCAGTTGGTGAGATCCTTGATGAATGTCGGCACGCCGCCAAACGGACCGGTGGGCGCCTCGGCAGCCTGGAGCCTTGCCTGCTCATAAAGAGGATTGGCGATCGCATTGATGCTCGGTTCGACAGCTTCTGCCCTGGCGATCGCCGCGTTTGTAAGCTCGAGTGACGTAACTTCGCCATTCGCGATCAGCTCTGCCATGCGTACGCCATCCAGGTCCCCCGATGGGAGGTCGGTGGCGCTAAGGGCGCGTGCAGGAGCGCAAGCGCTGGCAAAGGGTACGAGTGCAGCAGTCGCTGCCGTTCCGCGCAGGAATGCGCGGCGGCTGAAGTCAGTCATTAAGTGTCCTCCCCGACATTTTTCCTTGTTTTGCCGAAAGCTGCACCCGGCTTGTCGGGAAAGCAAGCGCAAGCTAGCCATTGGTTTCAATTGAAACCGAATTCCTCGGAGGGCGATTGCCATGCTTTCAATTCTGGACCTGTTTCGTATCGGCCTCGGCCCGTCGAGCTCGCATACGGTTGGTCCGATGCGGATCGCCCGGCGGTTCCTGCAGGAAGCGGCCAAGGCTGGGAGGCTGGCAGACGCGACAGCGGTCGATGTCGAGCTTCAAGGCTCGCTCGCGCTGACGGGTGTCGGTCACGGAACCGACAAGGCGGTCATTCTTGGCCTGATAGGTATGCAGCCTGAAACAGCCGACCCGGTCGAGGCGGAAGAGACCTTCAGGCGGATCGTCCGCGAGAAGCGCATCAAGCTGGCGGAGGGGCCGGAGATTGAATTCAACGTTCCGGTTGCGATCCAGTACCGTACCGATGTGGTTCCAGAACTCCATCCCAATGGAATGGTCTTGACGATCCGTTCAGCCAGTCAGAGCGACACCTGGTCACGCACGTATTTCTCAACCGGTGGAGGGTTTATCGCTTCGCTCAAGCAGCTTGAAAAACCCGTGCGCGGCGACGTTGTGCCGAGCGCTAAAGGTGCGCCTTATGCGTTTGAGTCGGCAGCGCAAATGATCGCCCTTTGCGACGAGCATGGATGGCGTGTTGATGAACTCATCCTTCGAAACGAAGACGCGCGCCGTGCCCGCGAAAAAACGCTGAAGCGGATCGATGCGATTGCCGATACGATGATGTCGTGCATAGACAGGGGGCTCGGCCAGACCGGTACGCTACCAGGCGGGCTGGAAGTCTCGCGAAGGGCATCGGGGCTATACAAGAAGCTGGTCGACAATCCTGGATCGAATGAACGCGAAGAGCTGTTTGACTGGCTTAACGTCTTCGCCATGGCCGTGAATGAGGAGAACGCCGCAGGAGGCCGGGTCGTGACGGCACCTACCAATGGTGCAGCGGGGATCATACCATCTGTCATCCGTCACTATTGCTTCGAGGATGGCAAGCTGGACCGGGGCAAGGCGCGCAGGTTCCTCGCGACAGCTGGCGGGATCGGCCTTCTCTACAAACAGCGCGCATCGATCTCGGGGGCTGAAATGGGATGTCAGGGAGAGGTCGGTGTCGCGTGTTCCATGGCGGCTGGCGGACTGGCGGCGGTCTGGGGCGCCGACGCGCAGACCGTCTGCGTCGCGGCCGAGATCGGAATGGAGCACAATCTCGGCCTGACCTGCGACCCGGTTGGTGGCCTCGTCCAGATTCCCTGCATTGAACGAAACGCGTTCGGCGCCGTGAAGGCGGTCAACGCGGCGCGGCTGTCACTGCACGGCACGGGTCATCACAAGGTGAGCCTGGACCAGGTGATCGAAACGATGCGCCAAACCGGCATCGACATGTCTTCGAAGTACAAGGAGACGAGCACGGGCGGTCTGGCGGTAAATGTAATCGCCTGCTGAGCCCTCTCGGGCTTGACCCGCGGTCATGCTTGGAGGGGTCTTTGCGCCGTGCCATCCTCGCGAGCATGGATGGATTTCAGGCAAAGACGCCGGTCAAGGCCGGCTTGGATTATCCGCTAAACGGTGTCCCGGAAGTAGGCGAGACGATGGAAATTCTGCCCGGTCTTCACTGGGTGCGAATGCCGCTGCCGTTTTCGCTTAAATGGATCAATCTCTGGCTTATCGATGATGGCGAGCCGGGATGGACGATCGTTGATACCGGCATGCCAATGCCGGATACCAAGGCAGCCTGGCGCAAGATCTTCGATGACAAACTCGAAGGGCGACCTGTCTGGCGCATCATCGTCACGCACATGCACCCGGACCATGTCGGCAATGCTGGTTGGCTGAGCCGCAAGTTCCCGGGCGCCGAGCTCTGGATGAGCCAGCTTGAATATATCACCTGTCGAATGCTGATCGCCGATACCGGACGCGAGGCACCTCAGGCCGGGATCGACTTCTACAAGGCCGCTGGATGGACTGACGATCAGATCGAGACCTACAAGTCGAGGTTTGGCGGTTTCGGGCGCGGTGTCAGCCAGATGCCTGATTCTTATCGCAGGCTCCGCGACGGCGAAACGATCAGGCTTGGTGGGCATGACTGGCAAATCATCACAGGCCACGGCCACTCGCCGGAACATGCCTGCCTGTATAATCGCGCGCAAAATGTGATGATCTCCGGGGAT